>JAUHYN010000129.1 GCA_030426505.1 bacterium
TGCCCTGCCCGGTCTTGGCGCTCGCGAGGATCGCGTGGGAGGCGTCGAGCCCGACAACCTCCTCGATCTCGGCCTTCACCTCCTCCGGCCGCGCGGCCGCGAGGTCGATCTTGTTGATGACCGGGACGATCTCGAGGTCCTGGTCGAGGGCGAGGTAGACGTTCGCGAGGGTCTGCGCCTCGACGCCCTGGGCGGCGTCCACCACGAGCAGCGCGCCCTCACAGGCCGCGAGCGACCGCGAGACCTCGTACGTGAAGTCCACGTGGCCGGGCGTGTCGATCAGGTTGAGCTGGTAGAGCCCGCCGTCCTTGGCCTTGTAGAGGAGCCGGACGGCCTGCGCCTTGATGGTGATGCCGCGCTCCCGCTCGAGGTCCATCTTGTCGAGCCACTGGTCCGACTTCTCGCGGTCGGTCAGGGCGCCCGTGTACTCGAGGATGCGGTCGGCGAGCGTCGACTTGCCGTGATCGATGTGCGCGATGATCGAGAAGTTGCGGATTCGATCGATGGGGAAATCGGATGGAGGGGCCATGAAAGCGCCGAAACTCCGCGACCTTGAGATCCCGCGGGGCGGAAAGACAAGACAAAGATCAGCGCGCGCTCGCCGCGATTCGGCCCGCGACCTCGACCACGAACGGATCGGCGGTCTGGGCGGACACCAGCGACTTCGACGTCCGGACCGAAGCCGAGGGCAGCAGCGGGAGCACGAGCCACGGCGGCGTGCAGGGGTTGGTGAGCACCGCGTGCTGCACGGGGTCCGACACGATCCAACGATCCGAGGCGAGGATCGCGTGGGCGATCGCGGAAGTGGTCGGGCGCCGCGTCGCGATCCGCAGGACGTCACGTTCGGTGATCGCCTCCGCCTGGAGCAGGCGCCGCACGAACTCGGGATCGCCGTGCAGCGCGAAGGCGTCCATCGCGAGCGCGAACGCGCGCCGCCGCTCGGGCCGCGACGTCGTGATCCTCACGCGCTTCGCCGGAGGGACCGCCCACGCCTCGAGCGTCTCGGCGTCCATCGCCGCGATCGTGTCCGCGTCGTAGTGATCGGCCCACGGGACCGGGCCCTCGGGCTCCGTCTCGAGGTAGTAGCCGGCGTGAGCGCCGCGCGGGCCGAGCCGAGCGGCGGTCGCCGTGCGCGGGAGGCGCGCGCGCCACGACAACGCGCGGTGACCCTCGGGGGTCGCGAGGATCGCGGCGGCGAGCTCGAGCCCCTGCTCGGCCGCGAGCGCGCGCGCGGGTTCGACGACGTCGCGCCCGCGCGCCACGCGGTGATCCGCGAGCGCGAGCCCCAACGCGAAGGCGGTCTGGCGGGCGCGCTCGTCCCGCGCCGCCGCGAGCGGCGCGAGGCGCTGGACGACGATCGCGAGCTGGGCCGGCGTCCACGTCTCGAGGTGCCGGCGCATCACGCCGCGGCGCAGCCCGAGGTCCCGAACGCTCGGGATCGAACGCATCAGCGCGCGGACTCGCGAAGGGACTTGCACCGCTGCGTCCATCATCGACTTCTCCAAGATACTCGATGCGGACCCGACAGGCGATCCCCCGCGCGCGGACCGTCCCCGCGCCGCGTGCGGGCGATGACGCACCGCTACAAAGGCGGGACAAACCGGGGCCGCGCCGCTACGGTCCGCGACCCATGAGCGACGCACCGTTTCGAGTACTCGTCAGCGACAAACTGGCCCCCGAAGGCCTCGCGATCTTCGAGGCGGCCGAGGGCATCGAGGTGGACAACCGCCCCGGCCTCTCCGCCGAAGACCTCCTGGGCATCATCCACCAGTACGACGGCCTCGCGATCCGCAGCGGGACCACGGTCACCCGCGAGGTCCTCGAGAAGGCCGCGCGCCTGAAGGTCGTGGGCCGCGCCGGGATCGGCACCGACAACGTCGACAAGGCCGCCGCCTCCGAGAAGGGCGTGCTCGTGATGAACACGCCGGACGGCAACGTGGTGACCACCGCCGAGCACGCGATCTCGTTGATGTGTTCGCTCGTCCGCAAGATCCCGCAGGCGACCGCCTCGATGAAGCAGGGCAAGTGGGAGAAGTCGAAGTTCCAGGGCAAGGAGCTGTTCGACAAGACGCTCGGCGTCGTGGGCCTCGGCAACATCGGCACGATCGTCGCGACCCGCGCGCGCGGGCTGTCGATGAAGGTGGTCGCGTACGATCCCTTCGTGACGAAGGAGCGCGCCGCCAAGCTCGGCGTGGAGCTCGCGGACCTCGACACCCTCCTCGCCCGCGCCGACATCGTCACGCTGCACGTCCCGCTCGTGGACGGCACGCGCAACATCATCTCCAAGGCCGCGATCGCGAAGATGAAGAAGGGCGCGTTCCTCGTGAACGCCGCGCGCGGCGGCCTCGTGGACGAGGCGGCCGTGGTCGAGGCCCTCGACTCCGGCCAGCTCGCGGGCGCCGCGTTCGACGTCTACGAGAAGGAGCCGCCGGCCGCCGATCACCCGCTGCTGTCCCGCGACGACGTCGTCCTCACGCCGCACCTCGGCGCGTCGACCACGGAGGCGCAGGTCAACGTGGCGGTGAACGCCCCGGCCGTGTCGCCGGAGCTGATGGAGGTCGTCGGGCCGTACCTGAACCTCGGCCGCAAGATGGGGCGCATGGCCGGGCAGCTGCACACCGGCGGCGTCCAGAAGGTGCGCGCGGTGTTCGCGGGCGCGAGCGCCGAGCTGCCGGAGGCGCCGGTCACGGCCGCGCTCCTCACGGGGCTCCTCGAGGCGGCGTTCGGGCGCGACGTGAACCCGGTGAGCGCGCCGTACCTCGCGAAGGAGCGCGGGATCGAAGTCGTCGTCGAGCGCACCACGAAGGCGAAGGACTTCTCCAACGGGATCGCGTTGATCGTCTCGGGCGACAAGACCACGAAGATCGTCGGCGCGATGTTCGGCGAGGAGGCCTCGCGCATCGTCTCGCTCAACGGCTTCTCGGTGGAGATCGTCCCGGAGGGCCGGCTGCTCCTCACCCACCACCACGATCGCCCCGGCATGCTCGGGCGCATCGGCACGCTCCTCGGCGACCACGACGTGAACATCTCGCGCCTGGCCCTCGCCCGCTCCCCGGCCGACTCGGACATCGCCGAAGCGGTGTTCTCGATCGACGGCTCGGTCCCCGAGGCGGTCCTCGAGAAGATCGCGGGCATCGACGGGATCGAGTGGGCGAAGCAGGTGGACCTCGGCTGAGACGAGGGCTCCGCTCGTCGAGTCAGATCGACGGCATAAAAGTCTTCTTGACCCTTTTGTCCGCGGTGCGCAGGCTCCGGGTATGATCCCGCTCGACGTCGAGACGCTCCGCGCCGCGATCCGCTCCGGTGCGAAGTTCGAATACCTCCTCTTCTACGGACACCGCCCGTCCCCTGACGGCGCGCTCACCCACGCGGTCTTCTCGCAGTGGTACCTCGATCCGTGTGCGGTCGACGGCGTCACCTACGCGACGGCGGAGCACTGGATGATGGCCGGCAAGGCGCGCTTGTTCGGCGACGACGACGCGGCCGAGCGCATCCTCGCTTCGCCCTCCCCGGCCGACGCCAAGAAGATCGGTCGCCAGGTCCGGTGGTTCGACGAGGCGCGCTGGAAGGCGGCGCGCCTCGACCTCGTCGCCGAGGGCAACTTCCACAAGTTCGCCGCGACCGAGGCGAAGCGCGCGTACCTCCTCGCGACCGGGGACAAGATCCTCGTGGAGGCGGCCGCGCGCGATCGGATCTGGGGGATCGGCATGGGCGAGAACAACCCGGACGCCCTCGACCCGGAGAAGTGGCGCGGCTCGAACCTCCTCGGCTTCGCGTTGGTGAAGGCGCGTCAGCGTCTGGCCGCGTAGGGAGCCTGCAGCGAACAGCTTCCAGTGCGCAGCAAGATCTCCCGAGCGCAGCCGGCGCGGGAGCGTCGC
Organism: bacterium; assembly: GCA_030426505.1. Lineage (GTDB taxonomy): Bacteria > Myxococcota > Kuafuiibacteriia > Kuafuiibacteriales > Kuafuiibacteriaceae > JAUHYN01. The sequence goes on from JAUHYN010000129.1 coordinate 3,879, forward strand.
CCCGAGCCGCTGCCCGCTGGTCACTGTCCGCTGGTCGCTGGTCGCTCGGTTAGAAGATCCCGCCCAGTACCAGGTACACGTTGTCGATCCCGCCCTCGGAGAGGCCGCGGCCGAAGCCGAGCCGCAGCGTGTACGGCTGCACGTAGGCGACCGCGAGATCCAACCGCAGCTCCGCGCCCACGCCGACCTTCGGCGGCGCGAGGTCGTCGTCGAAGGCGTCGCCGAGATCCACGAACACCTCCGCGTGGATCCGATCGAAGTACAGCGGCAACGTGAACCACCCCGCCGTGAGCGACGTGAGCGGGAGGCGGTACGCGAGCGTGCCGAGGTAGTAGGCGCTCCCGCGGAAGATCGAGCGATCGTAGCCGCGGAGGATGTCGACGCCGAAGCCCACGCCCTCGAGCGCGTCGGTCACCACGTTGCGGACCGGGAGCCCGCCGAGCACGAAGAACGCGCGCCCCGCGGTGTCGCCCGCGGAGGCGCCCATGCTCACGCGCGCCGCGAGCACGTGGTGTCGGATCCAGGGCATCGGGAGGTAACCGGTCCACGCGCCGATCACGTCGAAGACGCGGAGGTCCGAGCCGAGCGTCGGCGAGTGCATCCGCAGCGACAGCGACAGCGCGTTGCCGTTGACGCTCGAGACCGACTCCGAGAACCCGCGCACGTTCGAGAACGACCAGGTCGCGCCGACCGAAGCCAACGTGAGATCGCCCAGCGTGCGGGGCGCGGGCGCGAACGGATCGTCGCTGAACAGCGTGAGGCCGCGACGCGTCTCCACGCCGTACGCGAGCGAGACCGCGTGCCCCGAGTCCCAGTACCCGAGCGGGAACGAGACGGAGACGCCCGCGCGGAAGATCGTCTCGAGGCGGTCCTCGAACGAAGCGTCGGGCGCGAGGCGGCCCGGGCGGTTCGTCGTGGTGAGCGAGCTCGAGATCGAGATCGGGTACGGGGTCTGGCGGTTCGAGTAGTTGAAGTCGAAGCCGAGGCGCTCTGAGGTCAGCCCGTACCGCAGCGTGAGCGACCAGAGGTGCTGGCGGATCGCGTCGGAGCCGGAGAGCACGAGGCCGAGCGTCTCGCCCACGCCGTCCTGCGCGATCGCCGGGAGCCAGGCCTTCGGGAGCAGCGCCTCCCACGGGTCGTACGCGACGTCCGGGTAGACCGCGGGCGAGACCGTCGCGGTGACGGCGAAGCGCGGGATGTCTTCGAGGCGCGGGCGCGGCGGGGTCGCGATCGGCAGGGACCGCAGCTCCCAACCGGTGGCGACGCCGTGGACGTAGATCAGCCGCTCGCCGTCGGGGTGGACCGCCGGCGTGAACGCCCCACTCACCACGTTGGTGAGGCGCGCGCTTTGGCCGGTCGCGAGATCGATCGCGTGGATTTGGAACACGCCGCCGCGATCACTCGCAAAGAAGATCCTGCGGCCGTCCCACGACCAACACGGCGAGAGGTCGCGCGTGGGTCCGTCGGTGAGCGCGCGCCGCGACCACCCGGAGCCCCGGCGCGTGAACAGCACGAGGTCCCGGCCCCCGTCGTGTCCGGTGCGAACGGAAGCCACGACCGACGTGCCGTCCGGGGACCAGCGCGGATCGTAGACCTGCTCGCCCGGCGCGAGGACCTCGAGCGTGACCGGGTCGTCGTCGCCGTCGACCGAGAGCGTGACGAGCCGCGTCTCGCCCGCCTCCTGCGCGACGGCGACGATCGTGCCGTCCGGCGCGACGTCCGGCTCCTGCAGGCGCCACCCGAAGGTGCGGCGGATTCGGAGGCCGGTCGCGACGTCGATGATCTCGAGGTCGCGGTGCGAGTAGACCTGATCGACGGTGTCGCGGATCGTGGCCACGTAGCGTTCGCCGTCGGCGGTGAACGCGCCGCGCCCGTCCGAGGTGCGGAGGCGGAGGCGCTCCGTCGACAGGTCGTCGGCGAGGACGACGAGATCGCGATCGTCGTGCCGCGGCGACACGACCACCGCGAGCCGGCCGTCGCGCGCGAAGCGCGGGTACTCGACGAGCGGCGACGCGTTCTCGATCGGCGCGCCGGCGACCCAGCCCTCCGCCTCCACTCGCGCCACGACCGCCTGCGCGCGCTCGACCTCGTGGGCGCGCCACAGATCGTACAGCTCGACGAACGTCTCCCCGGTCGCGCGCTTCGCGACGAGGTTGATCGCGTACGGGATCGGCCGCGCGCCGTAGCCGCGGGAGATCTCGCGGAGGCCGTCCTCGCCGTGCCGCTGCGCGATGAACTCCACGAAGCGCCCGCCGAGGAACCACGAATAGCTCGAGCCGGGGAACGTGCGCGTGAAGTGCGTGAAGCGATCGAGATCCGGGAAGCCGTCCGCGAGGACCTGCGTGCGGACGAGCGTGTCGACGTAGGTGCTCTTGTTCCGGCCGCCGCTGGTGAGGCGCGACTCGACGTAGACCGCGATCCCCTCGATGAACCACCGCGGCTGAACGGCGTTCGGGACGAACGTCTTGCCGAGCACGGCGTTCACCCAGCTCGGGAGCCCGAGGACGGTGTCGATGTGGACGATGTGCGTGAGCTCGTGGAGGACGAGCAGCTCCATGAAGTCGTCGTAGTCGCCGAGCGTCTCGTGCGCGCGCGGGACGCCGGCGAAGATCGTGACGACGTTCTGCGGGAGCGTCTCGGCGAAGCCGTTCGCGTCGTCCGTCTCGTCGGTGAGGACGAGGTGAATCGGGACGTTCGGGTGATGACCGAGCAGCGCGTTGAGCTCGGTGATGCCCTGCTCGGCCGTGCGACTCACGCGCGCGGCGAGCGCCTCGGTGCCCTCGTGGTAGTGGACGCGGCAGCGCGGGGTGACGATCGTGCGCCAGGTGCGGCGCGGCGCGGCGGCGTTCGCGGTCGTACAGAGCGCCAACGCGGCGAGCACGAACGCCAACCGCGTCACGGCGCCAAAGATCGCTCTTTAGAGGTGAGACTGACCGGGGCGCGGCGGGATGCGCGGCTGCCGGTGCTCCATCTCGTAGTCCTTGCGGAGCGGGTGCCCCTCGAACTCTTCGTACATCAGGATGCGGCGGAGGTCCGGGTGGCCCTCGAAGACGATGCCGTAGAGATCGAACGCCTCGCGCTCCATCCACAGCGCCGACTTGTACAGCGACACCACCGACGGGAGGCTCGGCTCGCGCTCCTCGAGCGGCACCTTGATGCGCAGCCGGTGATTCTTCGAGACGCTGTAGAAGTGGTAGACCACCTCGAACCGCGGCTCCTTCACGCCGAGGTAGTCGACGGCCGTGACGTCCGACAGCAGCTCGAACGCGAGCGCCGGGTCGTCGCGGAGGAACGTGACCATGTCGACCAGGCGGTCGCGCTTCACGACGGCGGTGTCGTCGCCGTGATCGGAGTGGGTCGCGATGACCTGGGCCTTGAAGTGGCCGGTGAAACGCTCGAGGGCTTCCTTGCTCACGGGGTCGTTCTCCTGCGCGGTGTCGCGCGCTACTTCACGACGGGGAGCAGCGCGCGGCGCTCCTGCTTGACCTTGTCCTGGAGCATCATGATCGCGTCCAGCACGGCCTCGGGGCGCGGCGGGCAGCCCGGGATGTAGACGTCCACGGGGATGATGGTGTCGATGCCCTGCACCGTCGCGTAGTTGCGGTAGAAGCCGCCGCTCGACGCGCAGACGCCGAAGCTGATCACCCACTTGGGCTCGGCCATCTGCTCGTACACCGTCCGGAGGATGGGGGCCTGCTTGTGGGTGATGGTCCCGACGACCATCAGCAGGTCCGCCTGGCGCGGCGAGAACCGCGGAAGCTCCGCGCCGAAGCGCGCGTAGTCGTAACGCGGGCCCGCGGTCGCCATGTACTCCATGCCGCAGCAAGCGGTGACGAAGGGGTACTGGAAGAACGACCAGCGCCGGCCCCAGTTCACGACCTCCTGCACCGTCTCGTTCTTGTTGAGGAGACGGCGGAAGAAGCCCTCGGCCGCCTCGACCGTGGTCACAGCCGCTTCGTTCTGAAGCAGATTCGCCTGGTTGTCCGCCATCGGATCGACCGTAGTCCCTTCGTCACTCCCAGTCGAGAGCGCCCTTCTTCCACACGTAGACGAGCCCCAGCGTCAGGATCGAGACGAAGCTCAACATGCTCCAGAACCCGAGCCACCCCAGGTCGCGGTAGATCACCGCCCAGGGGAAGAGGAACACCGTCTCCATGTCGAAGAGGATGAAGAGGAGCGCCACGATGTAGAACTTCACCGAGACGCGCTTGGTGAGGTTCTTCGGGATGTTCCCGCACTCGAAGGGCTCCGACTTGAGCGGGTTCGGTTCACGCGGCCCGAGCGTCGACGTGAGGAAGTGCAACACCGAAGCGATGCCTCCGGCGAGCACGAACAGGACGAGGATGGTGCCGTAGCCGCCCACTCGCTGGGGGTTGTAGCGATTCGCGGCCGGCCAATCAAGGCCGCTTTGTGCCGAGCTGCGGGTCGGGTTCGACCGCGTCCAGCGTGGTGTGGTCGACTCGGGCGAACACGGCGGTCCCCTCGACCGAGTAGACGAGGCGCCAGGCGGCGTCGCGGGTCAGCTGCTGCGCGATCCGGCGCGGGAGGCCGTCGTCGTAGGGCCAGGCGCTCTCCCCCACCGACAGGACGACCCAGTCGGTCTTCTTCCAGTCCCCGAGGCGGTAGATGACCGGACGATCCGCGAGGTGCGGGAGGATCCGGTTCTGCACGGCGACGCGCGCGTCGGGGCCCTGCGCCGCCACGAGCGCGACCGCGCCCGCGTTCGCGGATCGGCGCGCCGGCTTCGAGAAATACCCCTCCCGCCAGCGGTAGAAGTTCGCGGGGTGACGGTAGCCGTACTGCGTCACGAGGAGCGCGGCGGTGAGCACGTACGCGGTCGCGACCGCGGAGCCGCGCCCCGGGAGGGCGAGCTTGCCGACGAGTCCATCGAACAGCGCGACCACGCGCGGCCACGCGACCGCCGTCGCCCACCCCATGTAGAGGCACAGCGGCGCGGCGTAGTGATAGCCCATCTCCCACATCGTGCCCTTCGACGAGAGGAAGCGCTCCGCGAACAGCGGCAGCGCGGCGATCCCGATCTCCGGAGCGAGGACCGCGAGCCACCCGAGCCCACCGAAGGTGACCGCGTGGCTCGCGACCTTGTCGGTGGGGAGGAACAACGCGAGGAACGCCTTGAGCGGGTGCGTGACGATCCCGATCGCGGCCTCGAACACCGTGGGGCCGAAGTCGCCGAAGGTCTCGTGCGGCTCCGGCTTGTTCGCGCGCGCGATCAGCGTGGGCATGAACACCCGGTTCACGAGGACGAACCAGACCGCGCCGTAGACGATCCACGCGGCGCCGTACTTCGCGAAGTCCGGCCGACGCGCGCCGAGTGCGCGCCACAGCATCAGGAGCCCGAGCGCCACGACGTAGGCGCCGAGCGACTCCTTGAACGTGGCGAAGACGATCAACAGCACCGTCGCGAGGCGGAGGCGCTCCGTCTCGATCGCCCACAACGCGAACGCGAGGAACCCGATGCCGACGGTGATCTCGTGGCTGTCGAAGAACGACGCGGACTGGAGCCCGAACGAGAGCCCTGTCGCGATGCCGAGCACGATGGCCGGGACGAACCGCGCGCCGTGGTGGCGAGCGATGAGGAAGATGGCCGGCGCGGCGGCGGCGACGTTGAGCGCCTGGACCGCGAGGACCATATATCCAGAAGATTCCATCCAAACGATCGGCGCGTAGAGGTAGATGCCGAGCATGAAGTGATCGCCGAGGAAGTCGACGTCACCGAGGACGGTGGAGGTCGTGTCGAGGAAGTACGCGGCCCGGTAGAAGTTGTGGACCATGCAGCCGTGATCCCAGCTCCCGCTCCCGAACGCCCAGTGCCGGTGCATCGAGAACGTGGCGTGGACGGCCGCGAGGAGGAGCCAGAGCAGCCACCAGGTGTGGCGCGGCGCGCCGAGATCGCGCTCGTCGGCTTCGGCCTGCGCGCCGACGCCCACGCCGATCACCAGCGCGACCGCGACGATCGCGGCGTGGTGGCCGACGTGCGACGCGAACGCGGCGAGCGCCGAGACCAGGAGCAAGCCGACGCTCGCGGCGGCGGCGCGCGGCGTGCGGAGGCCGCGGCGCCTGAGGAGCCCCATCACCACCAGGACGCCGATCGCGACGAGCCACGGGACGCCGATCTTCGGGATCTTCAACGCGTCGAGCGCGGCGACCGCGCCGAGGCCCGCGAGCGACGCGCGGCGCGGCAACATCGACGCGGCGAGCGCGGCCAGGAACCCGAGCGCGGTGAGGACCGCGCCGGTCGCGAACACCTGCACGATCCAGGTCGGCGCCCCGTCGCTTCGTTCGGTGTCGCGCGGATCGCTCGACGGTGCGTCGCGGGTCGACATCGGGGCCGCGACTCGTGTCGCGTCGTACGGGTCGGGGGTCAAGGGGCCGACGCTACTCGAGCATTCGGCGGATCGTCGTGGCGTCGGCCGCGTTCGGGCGGAGCTCGAGGTACTCGAGGTAGTACTTCTTCGCGAGCTGCGGGTTCCTCAGGCGCCGGTAGAGCGTGCCGAGCTCGCGGTGGCACTCGGCGAGCCGCGCGTCGTAGCGGAGGCACGCGCGGAGCTTCGCGCGGGCGGGCTTGGTGCGGCCGGCGACGAGATCGCGGGTCCCGGCGTCGAGGAGCTCGCGCGCCTTCGCGCGGCGCTGCTTGCGCGAGAGGCGGCGACGGCGGCGCTTCCCGTTCGACGGCTCGTCGTCTTCTTCGTCGACGGCCTCGGCCTTGTCGTCGTCGCTCGGGGCCTCGACCGGCGGCGCCGCGGTCGGCGTGGGCGCGGGCGTGCCGTCCGGGACGACGAGGATCGGGAGCTTCCTCGCTTTCGGGGTCGGCATCCGGACCTCGGTCGATCCGTGCGTGGGGACCCAGCGCTCCTCGCTCATGCCGGAGGCGTCATCGACGCGGAGGTGGACGAACGCGGTCTCGGCGCGCGCGACGGTCGGGACGCGCCCGATCGGATCGCCGTTCATGTACGCCGCGGTGCCGGCCGGCTCGGTAAGGCGGACGGCGACGGCGGACGGCGTGTTCGTGAGCCCGACCTCCTGGGTGTCGGCGCCGCCCAGTGACGGGCACCGCACGATGCGCGCGCCGCGCACGCGTTGACCGGCGGCGGCCCGCACGACGCCCGCGCCCGGGACGGTGATGCGCGCGGTGTCGCCGACGTCGAAGCCGATGCCCTCGATGCGTGCGCCGTCGGTGGGGCGCACGGCGATCTCGCACGGCGTGGCGTCGAGCGGGGTCAACTCGGCGGTGATCTTCCCGCGGCGGACGAGGTCGAGCTCGAGCGGCTCGTGCGCGGGCGCGACGAGGATGACGCGCGAGCGGGTGTCGAGCGGCACGAGGAACGACAGCGGCGTCTTGCCGAGGACGCGCCCGTCGGCGGCGGACACCACGGTCGCGGCGGAGGGGCGGGAGTCGAGGAAGAACGCGTCGCGGGAGTGGGCGACGGTGAAGTCGCCGGTCTCGTCGCGGCCGCCCGAGCGCGCGATGAGCGCGAAGAGGCCGAAGATCACGAGGACCGCGACGACGCCCGAGATCACCTTCTTCCAGTTGAAGCCGCTGATCGCGTCGACGAGCTCCGGGTCGACCTCTTCGTCGATCTCGAGCTGCGTCGGCGTCGGGATCGGCGAGGGCGCGCGGGGCGTCGTGGGCTGGACCGGGAGCTCCCACTCGATCCCGGGGAACGTGGCGTGCGATCGGTGGTGCGCGCCGCGGGTGGAGACGACCTCGCTCCACGGGCTCTCGCCCGCGGGGAGCAGCGGCTGACGCCAGGACGCGGCGAGCGCGTCGATCGCGGCCTCGTCGTCTTCGCCCGGCGGGACGTGGACCGGCGTGGGATCGAACGGGTCGACGTTCTCGGCCGGCGGGCGCGCCGTGGCCGCGCCCTCACGGAGCGTCTGCTCGGCGTCGTCGGGCGCCTCGGCGACGGCGCTGGCGGCGGCGAGCGACTCGGTGGAAGGGCCGTCGGTAAAATCGGGCGCGTCGGCGCCGGCGCGCGACGCGGTCGCGTCGTCGTCGGACCAGGGCGTGTCGGCGGCGTCGACCGTCGTGGGGGCGGCGCGCGACGCGGGGGCGTCGTCGTCGGACCAGGGCGTGTCGGCGGCGTCGACCGTCGTCGCGGCGTGGATCGCGGACGCGTCGGCGGTGGTCGGAGCGGCGGCGGCGTCCGTCGGGGTCGGATCGGCGGCGTCCGTCGGGGTCGGGTCGGCGGCGTC
>JAUHYN010001293.1 GCA_030426505.1 bacterium
CTCCCGCTGCGCGCGCGACATCTCCTCCTTCGCCTGCGACTCGATCTTCTGCTGCCAGGTGACGACCTCGACCTCTTTCGTGAGCGCCTCGTTCACCCGCGTGAGGCGCGCGAGCGGCGGCCCCGCGGCCAACACGGTCTGCGCGTCGGCGACCTTGAGCCCGAGGTTCGACGCCACGAGATCCGCGAGCGCCCCCGGCTCGTTCATCCCGAGCAGCACCGTCATCACGTCCTTCGGCAGCCCCTTGCCGACCTCCGACAACTCGCGGAGCGCGTCGTGGACGGTGCGGATCAGCGCCTCGATCTCACTCGCCTGTTCTTCGGGTGAAGTGTCTTCGAGCGGCGACGCTTGCACCGCCATCGTCGGGCGCGCTTGCACCCACGCGTCGACGCGCGCGCGGCGCAGCCCCTGGACGAGCAGCTTGATCTGCCCGTCCGCGAGCTTCCGCATCCGCAGGATCTTGCCGACGGTCCCCACCTCGTAGACGTCGTCCTCCGACGGGTCATCGTTCGACGCCATCTTCTGCGCGGCGAGGAACAACAGCCCCTCGCCCTCGAGCGCCTCTTCCACCGCGCGGATCGAGAGCTCGCGGCTCACGAACAGCGGCACGACCATGTACGGGAACACGACGAGGTCGCGGATGGGCAGCAGCGGGAGCCGGTCGGGCAGCGGTCCGAAGTCCTCACGAGAAACATCGGCGGGCGCGCGGTCTTCCACTCGCCACGAGTACCCAGGCCCCGAAGCTGAACGCAAGTCAGGGCGCGGTGCCGTCGGACCACCAACGCTCGAGGTCCTCGATGTGCGACACGCGTCGCGCGTTGGGGAGCGCGGACAAGAAGCGCCGCCCGTAGCCGCGGCTCATCACGCGGCGGTCGAGGATCGCGACCACCCCGCGGTCCTGCTTCGTGCGGACGAGGCGCCCGAAGCCCTGCTTCAAGCGCAGGATCGCGCGCGGGACGAAGTAGGCGCTGAACGCACTCTTGCCCCGCGCCTCCAGGCGCTCGCCGCGCGCGACCGCGAGCGGGTCGTTCGGCGGGTCGAACGGGAGCCGGTCCACGATCACGAGTTGGAGCGCGGCGCCCGGGACGTCGACGCCCTCCCAGAAGCTCGCCGTCGCGAAGAGCACCGCCGGGGCCTGCTCGATGAAGCCGGCGATCAACTCGCGCTTCGGCTTCTCGCCCTGCATGAACACCGGGAAGTCGAGCTCGTGCTCGAGGAGGCGGTGCGCCGCATGCATCGCGCGGTAGCTCGTGAACAAGTACAGCGCGCCGCCGCCCACCGCTTCGATCACCCGCTGCGCGATGCGCGCGCCGGCCTCGGTCGCGTCGCGCGCGTTCCCCTCCGGCGCGTCGTGCGGGAGGTAGAGGAGCGACTGGCGTTGGAAGTCGAACGGCGATCCGAGGACGAGGTTCTCGGCGTCTTCCGGCGCGCCGACCGCGCGCGAGAAGAAGCGCGTATCCTCGCCGCCGGTGGTCAGCGTCGCGCTGGTGAGCGTGACCGCCGCGAAGCGATCGAAGAGGAAGCGCGACAACAGGCTCGCGACGTCGATCGGCGACGCGCCGAGCGTGACCGCCTTCGCCTTGCGCTCCGACCAGTACACGTAGTCGTCGTCCTCCGCGCGCAACACGAAGCCGAGCGCATCGGCGAGCTCGCGCGTGCGGCGCGACAGCGAGTCGGCGCCCGCGTCGTACGCGGCGGCCTCGTCCACGAGCAGGACGACCTCGTCGAGATCCTTCTCCGCCTCGGGGAGCACGCGCGTCGCGGCGGCGAACGGGGTATCGCCGTTCTTCGCGCGCACGCGGCCATCGGCGCGGGGGAGCGCCGAGAACACCCTCGCGGTGGACGCGCCCACGCGCGCCGTCGCCGCGACCAAGCGCGCGCCGAACCGCGCGTCCCGCGACGACGCGAACGCAGTGAGGTCGGAGATCAGGTGATCGACCTTCCGCGTGGAGATCGATCCGCCGAAGTAGTCCGTCGCGATCTCCTCGAGCGCGTGCGCCTCGTCGACGATCAGGGCGTCCGCCGCCGGGATGATCTCGCCGAACGTGCGCCCGTCGTTCGAGAGCATCTGCGCGGCCTGCATCGACAGGTCCGCGAGGAGGAGGTGGTGGTTCACGATGATCAGCTCGGCGTGCTCCGCCTCGCGACGCATCCGGACCACCCAACACGCGTCGTAGTGCTCGCAGCGCTTGCCCTTGCAGGTCTCCGAGCGCGCGTCGAGGCCGTCCCACAGCGGCGCGCGCTCCGGGAGCCCGACGAGCTCGCTGCGATCGCCGCGCTCGGTCGCCGCGGCCCACTCGCGGATCTCGCGGATCAGATCGTAGTCGTCGAAGTCGAACGTGGCTTGGCGCGTCTTGTTGTGGAGGCGGTCGATGCACAGGTAGTTCGAGCGCCCCTTCATCAGCG
>JAUHYN010000130.1 GCA_030426505.1 bacterium
GGTCCACCGCTCGCGACGGGCGCATCCGCGCCCGAACCCTCGGCGAGGGCCCCCGGCGAGCTCGTCGGCGCACCATTCGCGCCGGCCGGTGCCTCCGCGGCGTGTGCGCTCGGCACGGCCGCGCCGGCCTCCGCCGGATCGACCAGGTCCGGCGCGTGGACCTCCGGCGCAGCGGCCACCATCGACTCGGTGGGCGCGCCCGCGATCTCCGCGGGGTCGGCGGCCGTGTGCGTCGCGGTCGGCGCGCGGTCCGGGGCGCCCGGCGTCTCGAGGTCCGCTGCGGCGTCGAGCACCTCGCGCACCCCCTTCGCGACGACCGCCGGTGAAGGCAGCGCGTCGGGCGACTCGCTGACCTGCGTGTCCCAGCCCTGCGCCTCGCCGCCCGGGAACGTGGGCAGCGCGGCCGGCGACCCGAAGGCCTCCGGGTCCAGCGGGGCGGAAGGATCGGCGGTCGCCTGCGTGGGCTCCTCGTCGTCCATGCCGACCGGCACCGGGCTCGACGTCGCGACCGTGCGCGACGCGATCGCGCTCGGCTCTTCGATCACCGTCGCCGCCTCACGCGGGAGCGCGGTGCGCATCCCGCCGGTGGCCGGGCCAGGCCGCGAAGCCTCGAACAGATCCGCGTCCACGCCCTCGGGCGGCTCGTCGGGCCGCGAGAGCACCGTCACCATCTCCGGATCCGACGCCGACTCGAGCAGCTCACGACGCCCGCGTCGCTCGGACGACGACGGGGGGATGAGGCTCCCGATCAATCCCGCGACGTCGGCGTGCGAAGGCAGCTCCACGCCGTCGTCCGCGAGCGCGCGCTCGATCGCCTCGCGCATGATCTCCACGCTCTCGAATCGATCCGCGCCGCGCTTCGCCATCGCGGTCGCGGCGATGTTCCCGAGGCGCCCCGCGAGGCCCGTCGCCTCGACGAGCGGCGGATCGCCGGTGAGCACCGCGCGCTCCACGTCGCTCGCACCCGCATACGGCGGGTGCCCCGCGACCAACTCGTACAGCACGGCGCCGATCGCGTAGACGTCGCTCGCCGGGCTCGCCGTCGCCTTCCCGCCGATGATCTGCTCCGGCGCGAAGTACACGAACTTGTCCGCCGCGGGCACGCCGTGCTGCGTCGGCGCCAACACCGACGCGCCGTAGCCCGTGACCATCGCGCGGCCGCCGAACGTGATGAGGATGGTGTCCGGCCGAACGCCGCCGTGGACGATCGGGCGCCCCGCGTAACGCGACTGCCCTTCTTCGTGCGCGTGATGAACGCCCGCGCAGATGTCGACGACGATCCGCGCCGCGATCCGCGGATCGATCGGCCGGAACTCCTCGCGCGCCCGAGCGAGGACCTTCGACAGCGGCTCGGCGTCGGCGTACGCGACGACGCGCGCCCAACCTTCGTCGAAGCACTCGAGCCCGTGGACACGAATGATGTGGGGGTGGCGGAGCTGCGTGACGAACGCGGTCTCGCGCTGGAGCCGCGCGACCTGCTTCGGGTCGCTCGTCACGTCGTCGGGGAGCCACACCACGACGACCGGGCGATCGCGGCGCGGCGTGCCGTCGACGACCTCGCACCCCAGAAACGCCCGAGACTGCGCGCCGGAGAGGAGGGGCCCAAAGACCGCATATTGCCTGGCGTCGGGCATTTCTCTGTCATGCCTTATCCGAGATACGGCAGAAAACGGCAAGATTTCGGTCCCTCGGGCGCGTGGGACTCTTGCGCGCGCGCACGAACAGGAGGTCGGCGACGTTGTGGGGTACAGTCCCGTCCAACGTGCAGATGCGGAACGCCCATCGAATCCCCCTCACCCTCCTCGTGGGGAGCCTGATCGCCGCGTGCGGGGGCTCTGCGAAGCAAGCGCCGCCGCCGCCGCCGCCTCCCGTGGCGCGCCCCGCCCCGCCGGCCGGGCCCACTCGGACCGACTTCAAGACCATCGCCAAGCTGCTGATGAAGCGCTGCGTGGCCGGGGGCTGGATCAACGCGTGGCGGGCGGAGCAGCCCGATATCGACACGCCGCGCCCCAAGATCCACGTGCGCGACTTCGAGGACAAGACCGGCCAGGACCTCGATCCCGCCTACCTCAACTCCGTCCTCGAGCAGCGGATGCGCCTGTCGGGTGTGTACGACCTGGTCAGCAGCGACGACGCCGCCGACTTCATCGGCCGCGGCGTCCTCATGCGCCTCGCCGAGCGGCGCGGCGACGACCGCGTCAGCGTCTACACGGCCGTCCTCAACCTGGTCGTCCCCGGGACCGAGGACGTGAAGTACTCGTGCGAGGCCACCGTACGGGGTGAGATGTAGGGTCGCGGGATAAGGCGCTACGGCGCGATCTTCTTCACGAGCTCGTCGAACTTCGCGTCCTTCGGCAGCCCGTACGGCTTGTCCTGACCGCACGGCAGCGGCGGCGCGAACGCGACCGTCGGCGGCGAGATCGGCGCCGCCATCAGGATGATCAACGCCTCGATCGCGGCGACGTCCACCGCGTCGCACCCGCAGGCGCGCGCCCCCGAAACCACCGCGCGCTTCAGGTAGCGCATCCGCTCGACGGGCGGCGCGACGTTCACCGCGCCGACCGCGCTCACCAGCGCGTCGCAGCCCTTGATCGCGTCCATGAACGCGCGCGTGACGAGCTCGGCGCGCCCGGCCGGCTCGGTCCGCTGCATCATCGTGGTCACGATGTCGGTGACGCTCGGCGGCGGCGCGGGCGGATCGTACGGCGTGTACTTCGTCTTCGGGTTGCGCACGACGACGTGGACCGCGCGCTCCTCGGCGACCTTGCACATGAACGGGATCGCGTCCGACAGCGGCGTGCGGCGATCGATGCGGAGGAAGGCCGGGGCCTTCTCGAGCCCGATCATCTTCTCGACGGAGCGGATCTTGTCGGCCTGATCGCCGAAGGCCTTCACGCCGTCCTCGACGATCACGCCCTCGAACGCGAACGCCGTGCCCTTGAGGTCCATGATCAGCCCGCGCTCCATCACGATCTCACCGACCTCGGCCGTCGGCGGCTCCACTTGCAGCGGCGACAGCCCGAACCCGATGTGCGTGGGGATCGCGGCGAGGCGCTGCTCGAGGAGCTTCATCCGCTTCTCGCACGCCTTCGGCGGGGTCTTGGCCAGCGCGGCCGAACTCCAGGCCGCCGCGACGATCGAGGCGACGACCAACGTGGGGACACGCTTCATGGTGGGACGAGTCAACACGGCTTCGGACGGACGAGCAAGGTTGGGACGCCGCGGGCCCGGGCGTTGTTCATTCGAGGAGGAACGGCGCGCCGATCTCGAGCGTCACGATCTCGGCCTCGATCGTCGGATCGGCCGCGCACAGGTCGGCGAAGCGCACGTGCGAGCCGACGTCGGAGTACGCCGTCGCGATGTAGCTCGCGCCGCCCGCCGCGTACCCGAACGCGCGCCGCGGCTTCATGCGCGCCACGCTCGCCTTCGCGGCCTCGGGCCCGGCGCAGTGCTCGACCCACTCGTTGCGGAGCACGTCCGGGATCCAGTCCTCGTAGAAGTTCCCGTACCCGAGATCGCGCGGCATCACGTACGCCTCGGCGCAGCCGCTCACGCCCATGAAGGCGAAGTCCACGCGCTCCTCGGCGAGGCGGTCGTACACGTCCGGCATCGCGGCGGCGTCGGCGGAGACGTAGATCGCGTGACCGGCCGAAGTGCGCGCGAGGTACGTGAGCTTCGCGAGGTCGAGGCCCCACGACTCGCCGACGAACGGTAGGCCCGTGATCGTGACGTCGCCGATCGTCGTGGAGACGCCGACGTCGAGCTCTTCCACGTTCGAGAAGCCGAGCACCCGCACGAGCCCGAGCGTGTCGACCTGGTAGGCCGGCGGCTCGCGCCCGGTGCGCGGGACGATCACGCGCACGTCCGGCGGGATCATCGCGAGCGAGTTCGGGTTGAGGTGATCGTTGTCGGGGTGCGTGATGACGACGCCGTCGATCCGTGGGAGCGCGCGCGGGTCGAGCTTCGGCGCGGACAAGTGCGGCTCTTCGGGCGTGCTCGCCGAGAAGAACAGCGGATCGAACAAGACGTTCGTGGTCGGGGTCTGGAGGAGCACGCCGGCGTGGCCGAGCCAAGTGACGCGATCGGCGGTGACAGCGTCGAACGTGGTGTCGCGCGGCGGCGCGGGTTCGAGGAGCGCGAGGCGATCCATCAGCGCGAGGATCTTCTTCGCGGTCCCGCGGTGCCGTCGATCGAACGACGCCACGATCCCGTCCGCGGTGAGGCGCCCGTCGAGGCGCGGGAGGAGCTCGCGCATCACGCCGCCGATCGTGTCGTTCGCGAGGAGGTGTACCGCGTAGACCTCGTGCCCGCGCTCGAGGCACGCGAACCGGAAGCCGACCGCATCGGCGCCCACGAGATCGCGGCCGCGCGGCATGAACGGCATCGGCGCGATCTGGACGGCGGTCTCCACCGCGAGCGTCGGCCACGCCGAACGCAAGCGCGCGACGGGTTGGTCCGGGGCGATGACGTTCGCGCGGCCGGTCATCGGCGCGTCGGGCCGCGCGCGCGCGAAGAAGAGCAAGTCGGATTGCACCAAGCGCCACAGCCGCTCGGGCGACACGTCGAGCTCCTCGGCGGTGCGCCACTCGGTGAGGCCGGCGACGAGCGCGGCGTCGTCGATCCTCAGCGCGCCCGGTTCGGCGCCGAAGCGACCGACCTTCGCCTCTGCCCACGAGTGATCCAGGCGCAGCCCGATCTCGATCCCCGCGGCCCTCCGGAACCAGAGCGTCGAGGGATCGGGGCGGTCCGCTTCGAGGGCGCGCGCGGGGCGCACGAGGAGCTCGCTCATCGGTCCGAGCTTCTTCTCGAGCAGATCCTTGAATCCCATCGCGCCGTCCGAAAACTGCCTATCACGGCGGGTTCGTGTTAACCGTGGCATTCGGGAGGGAACACGTTCGATGTCCGACGACCATCGCACCGTACACGCCCAGCAGGCCTTCGAGTTCGGCGACGTGTTCGGCTACAAGTTCAATCCCCTCAGCTTCGGCACCGAGGTCAAACGGCGCCTCACGCTCAGCCCCCCGGACGGCCTCTCCACCGCGGGCGGGCGCCAGTCCCGACAGTCCCTCGTGCTCGTCCCCGAGGACGACGACGCCTCCGGCAACCTCGTGATCGGGTTCATCGACCCCGTCCACAAGAACGCGGAGATCCGGTCCTTCAACGCGGTCTCGCAGCAGTTCTCCGCGCGTTACGGCCGCAACTTCGACCTCGATCGCCAGTCGTTCGACCTGTTGATCGCCGAGCTGGGCGGCTTCCTGAAGATCCAGAAGATCGACTACCAGGTCGTCGAGGCCGCCCACATCCCGAAGAAGCCGGCCCCGCCCCCCGTCGTCGAGGCGCCCGCCAACTCCAACGTGGGCGTCATGCTCGGGATGCTCGCCCTCGGCATCGCCCTCGGCTTCGTCCTCGGCTGGGCCGTCTTCGCCTGACGCCTCCTCGTCACCGGACTAGGGCGACTCCTAATACATTCTGGTCACAATCTGGACAAATCTGTCCAACGTGCCCCACTGTCCAAGTGATCCGGTTGATCAACCTGGATTTCATGACTACTGTCCAGCTTATGTCCAGGTTCAAGCGCGCCACCGATGCGACCCGAGAAGAATTCGACCGCCTCACCTCGGAGTTCGTCGCCCCGCTCTACGCGGCGGCGGTGCGCCTGACGCGCAACCCGAAGGACGCCGAGGACCTCGTCCAGGACACGTACCTCAAGGCGTTCAGGTTCTTCGATCGCTTCCAGCGCGGCACGAACATCAAGGCCTGGTTGTTCACCATCCAGACGAACACGTTCATCAACCAGTACCGCCGCAAGCAGAAGGCCCGCGAGATCGCCGAGACGCCGACGAACGAGCTCATCGAGGATCGCTTCGTCTCCGCGCAGCGGCTCCGCGCGCTCGAGAACCCGGAGGGTGACTTCTTCGATCACCTGCTGAGCGACGAAGTCCTCGAGGCGCTCGACCGCGTCCCGATCGACTTCCGCATGGCGGTCATCCTCTCCGACATCGAAGGCTTCTCGTACAAGGAGATCGCCGAGATCATGAAGTGCCCGGTCGGCACCGTGATGAGTCGCCTCTACCGCGGGCGCCGCGCGCTGCAGGAGCAGCTGTACGAGTACGCGATCCACGAGGGCGTGCTGAAGCCCGAGCGCGACGAGGCCGGCGACTTCATCGACCTGAGCGAATACCGCGAGCAGCACCGCCGCGGGCAGAAGTCGGCGTGAGCCGCGTCCTCGTCACGGGCGCCACCGGCTTCGTGGGCAGCGCCCTCGCCCGGGCCCTCGACGCCACGGAACACACCGTACTGCGGGGGAGCCGCGACCCCGCCGCGCAGCGGCGACACGCACGACGCGCGACGGATCGCGGCGAAGTCCCGGCCGGCTGGGTCCGCATCGACCTCGACGATCCCGCCTCCGTCGACGCCGCGCTCGAGGGCGTCGACGTCGCGTACGATCTCGTCCACGGCATGGGCGGCGGCGACGACTACGCCGAACGCGAGCGCCGCTGGGCGTCGACCTTCATCGACGCCGCCGAACGATGCGGCGTGCGACGCGTGGTCTACCTCGGCGGCGTCGAACCGACCGACGAACCGTCGCCGCACCTGAAGAGCCGCCTCGACACCGGCGTGCTCCTCCGCCAACGCGCCTCGCGCTGCGACGTGGTCGAGCTTCGCGCGAGCATGATCGTCGGCGCCGGCAGCGAGAGCTGGCGCATCGTCCGCGACCTCGCCACGCGCCTCCCCGCGATGGTGCTCCCCAAGTGGTTGGAGAATCGGTCGGAGCCGATCGCGATCGACGACGTGATCGCCGCGCTCGTCCACGCCGCCACCTCCGACACCCGGGGCGTCTACGGCGTCCCCGGCCCCGAGCTGCTCACGGGCGAAGAGATCCTCCGCGTCGTCGCGCGGCTCCAGGGCATCCGCCCGGTCTGCGTCTCGGTGCCGTTCGTCTCGCAGCGCCTCTCCAGCCACTGGATCCGCTGGGTCACGCGCGCCGATCCGCACATCGCGACGGAGCTCGTCCTCGGGATGTCGAGTGACCTCGTCTGCCGCGACCGGACATACTGGGCCGAGATGCCCGAGCACCGACCCCTCGCCTTCGAGCGCGCCGCCCAGCGCGCCATCGACGCCGAAGAAGCGACCCTCCCCGCGTCCACGCGCATGATCGAAGGCCTCATCCGCGCCGTCGCTCTGCACCCCGGCGCGTGAAGTCGTGACCACCGTCGAAGCCACGCCGTCGCCCGCGACCGGGGCGCGTCGGCGCACGACGATCGTCGCCGTCCTCGGGATGATCGGGTGGGCCGCCGTCGCCGCCGCGTTCCCCGGGCGCG
Source organism: bacterium (assembly GCA_030426505.1). Classification (GTDB taxonomy): domain Bacteria; phylum Myxococcota; class Kuafuiibacteriia; order Kuafuiibacteriales; family Kuafuiibacteriaceae; genus JAUHYN01. The sequence continues at coordinate 7,323 of JAUHYN010000130.1, forward strand.
AGGTCTACGTCCCGCTCGCGTTGTACTCGGGCGCGCTGAGCCTCGTGCTGCTCGCGTTGGATCGCCGACCCGGTCGCTTCCGGATCACGCCGCGCGCGCTCGCGATCGGCGTGGTCGGCGCGGCGGTGATGATCGCCGGTTCCTATGCGGCGTTCGCGGCGGCCTCCAGCGTGTTCCCGTTCGTAACCGCCGACGTCCACGCCGACTACGTTCGCACGGGCATCGCCCACAACTGGAGCGTGGTGCCGCTGTTGTTCGTGGTGATCGCGGCGGAGGAGATCATCTGGCGCGAGGTCCTCTTCGATCCGGAGCGCCCGCTGAAGAGCGGCCTGATCAGCGTCGCGCTCTACACCGCCACGCAGATCGCGCTCGGGTCGTGGGTGGTGCTCGCGCTCGCGTTCGTGTGCGGCGCGCTGTGGACACTCGAGCGCGCGTACGCGAAGGGCCTCGTCGCGCCGATCGTCACGCACGCGATCTGGAACATCACGGTGCTGGTCGCGTGGCCGATGACGGAGCCCTGAGGACGATCGCCCCGTTCGCCTGCACGCCGAACACCTCGTAGCCCGACGCGATCAACAGCTTCAACATCCCGCGGTAGCGGTTGTACGTCTTCACCTCGATCGTCTCGAAGCCCTCGGACGCGCACCACGCGTGCTGCGACTCGAGCAACGCGCGCGCGACGCCGCCCTTCCTGTGCTCGGGCACCACGCCGCCGAGCCAGGAGTAGAAGCGCGAAGGCGTGTCCGCGTAGCCGACCTTGAAGCCCGCGTCTTCGCCGTCCACGACCGCGACCTCGGCGAGCGAACGGCGCCCGGCGATCCGCGCTTCGATCGCCTCCGCGCTCGTCGACGACAGCTCCGGCACCCGCGCGCACAGCGCAGCGATCCGCGCGGGCGTCGCGGCCTCGATCGCACACGGCGCCGCCGGCCGCGTGGGGTGGATGTGGACCGCCAACCAGATCGCGTCGCCGGAGCACGAACGCACGCGGTGTCGCGTGTTCGCCGGGATGTACACGTGCGATCCCGGCCCGAGCGCGACGCGACGCGCGCCTTCGGCGTCCCGCGCGTCGATCACCGCGCGGCCGTCCGCGCCCTCGAGCTCGAGCTCCGCGGACCCCGCCAGGAGCGCGACCCACTCGTCCTGAGGCTGCTGATAGACCTCACCGTCGGTGTAAGCCGCGCTGACGATCCGCTCGATCACCACGTTGCGCCGCGCGAGGACGCGCTCGAACCGCTCCGAATCGTCCGGCGCGTCCGCCTCGAACAAGTTCTTCACCCGCGCATCCTCCTCCGCCTCGGATCCCGGTTGACTCGCACCCTTGTGCAAAGAAACAACTCGCCCACCGATGGCGAAGATCCGGGACACCGACACGTACCACGACGGACACCAGGACGGCCTGAAGCCCGTCCGCGCGATCGACATCAATCAGATCCACTCCTTCGCCGACATGCTCCGCGCCTACCAGGACGCCTCGTTCGGCGCCCGTCGCGTCGGTCAGGCCCTCGACGTCATGGAGGCGATGGCCAGGGACGAGGAGTGCTTCGTGGTCTGCACGCTCTCCGGGGCGATGACCGTCGCGAAGATGGGCCTCGTGCTCTGCGAGATGATCGAGCGCGGCTACATCGACATGATCATCTCGACGGGCGCGCTGCAGGCGCACGGGATGATCGAGGGGTCCGGGATGGACCACTTCAAGTACGAGTCGGGGATGAACGACGTCGAGCTCTTCAACAAGGGCTACGACCGCGTCTACGACACGCTCGAGCTCGAGCGGAACCTCAACGACCTCGAGCTCCTGGTGCGCGACATCCTGGACGGCGTCGAGGGCGGCGTCCCCATCGGGAGCAAGGACATCTGCCGGATCCTCGGGCAGCAGCTCGCGGAGCGCTTCCCGAACCAGCGCGGGATCCTGAAGAGCGCTTACGAGAACGATGTCCCGGTGATCATCCCGGCGTTCACCGACTCCGAGCTCGGCCTCGACGTCATGGTCCACAACCTCGCGCGCAAGCGTAAGGGCCGCGCGACGCTCGCTTTCGATCCGTTCCTCGACCTCGGCTTCTACGCGGACTCGGTCGAGCACCGCGAGAAGCTCGGCATCTTCACGATCGGCGGCGGCGTGCCGCGCAACTGGGCGCAGCAGATCGGCCCGTACCTCGAGATCATGCACCACCGCCTCGGCGACGAGGACGGCACCACGCAGCGCTTCCGCTACGGCGTGCGCATCTGCCCCGAGCCCGAGAACTGGGGCGGCCTCTCCGGCTGCTCGTACAGCGAGGGGATGAGCTGGGGGAAGTTCGTGCCGGTGTCGGAGGGCGGCCGCTACGCGGAGGTCCCGGTCGACGCGACCGTGGTGTGGCCGATCCTCGTGAAGGCGCTGTCCGAGGTCGTGCCGAAGAAGAACAAGGCCTACCCCCCGGCGAAGCCGTAGGCCGAGGCACCGGGCGTCCGTTGGGGAAGTCGTCGTCCGAGTGATACGGGCGGCGGTTCGTCAAGCGGGCCCTCCATTGAGCGCGCTGCCAGGTGCCAGGACAGCTCTCGATCAGCTTCCAAGCTCTGCCCGCCAATCGCCGAGTTGGTCCCGTAGCGCTGCGAGTTCGTCGCATCGACTCAGGACGCGCCGCATGTTCGTCGACAACCTCGCCATTGCGGATTTCCGACCACGACCCACGTCGGCGCCGGTATACCCAGCCTCGCGAAGCCAGCCATCAACGAAGGTCTCCTTGGGATCGCACGCCGCGCGGATCTCCGCCCACGTAGCAGGGAGTTCGGACCTCGGCAGGGCTGCGAGCATCCAAACCTCGACCTCTTCGATCGCCACACAGCCGATCGCGTCCGGTCGGCCTTCGAGTTTGCCCGCCAGTCGAGCGGCGTTACCTGCGCGGTCGCAGTCGTTGTCGACGACGACGAGAAAGAGGTCGATCATCGGGTTGTCTTCGAATATCTCGTCGAGCTGTCGGATGAGGTCGTCGATGCCACGCAGGTGTGGATCCTCCAGTACTTCGACTCGGGCCGGGATCGACAGCTCTTGGGGCAGTCGCTCGACGATCGGCTTCACGATGAAGCGGTCGTGCGTCGGGTCCTCGAGTACGATCAGGACTTTCACATCGCCCTCTCGAGCCAGCCCGTGGAGAAAAGACGTTCCACGCCACGTCGCTGGGCTACTTCGGCGAAGTGAGGCAAGTCGCCGAGCCGGCGGGCCTGCGTACCCGCGACCTCGGGCACGCGTCCGAAGACCACCGCGTTCTGGAGGCTGTTCTGGGAGAGCGCGGCGAGAACAGTGGGGGAGTGCGTCGTTGCAATGACCTGAATGCCTCGGTCCGCCGTGACACCCTCGAGCAGTTCCACCAACAGGTTGAGCCGTTGCGGGTGCAGACCGTTCTCGATCTCCTCCATCAGGAGGAGCGAGCCAGGGCTGGCGGTGATGAGCGCGATGAGTTGGCCCATGAAACGCAGCGTTCCGTCGGAGAGGCTACGTGCCGAGATCCGCGTCCCGTCCTCTTCGACGAGAATTAGCATGACGTCGCCCAATTCGGTCTCGACGAAGTCGAGGTCTCGTAGCTGGGGCGCGCAGAGTTCTGACAGCCAACTCACAATTCGGTCGCGCCAATCGGCGTTTGTGTCGCAGAGCTGTTTGACAATGGGAGAGATATTGCGCGCGTCTGCGCCGAGTTCGAACGCTTGCGCGGGTGCATAGCCACGCATCTGGCTCGGTCGAATGTCGAGGAAGGTCGCCTCGCGCATGACGTCCTGCAACCTACTCGTCCACTGGTACACGCGACGCTTGACGTTGTCCGTTCGTTCGAGCTGTCCGAGGAGACTCGACATCGCAGAGTGACGCTGCGTCACCCTGCGTCCCCCCTTGTTTCGCTCGAGTGCGACCGCAAGCGAATGCCCGACACCCACGCCGGCCTGAGTTCCGAGCGTTTTGGCGTGAGTGTCGAACAACGGAAGTTTCGCACTCCCTACGGACAGAGCCTCTCGGATGATGCAGGGAATTTTCGCGATGTCGCACTCGAGACGATGCTCGACGTGCTCTCCGTCGATTCTCCAACTCGACCGGATACCGAACCGCGTCGTCTCGCCTCGGCTAATTTCGGCCGCACCGCCACGGATGGGAGGCCACACTTCCCGCCCACCCTCGTGGCGTCCGCGAAGAATGTCCGAGATGGTCAGGTCGCTGGCCACGCCCTGGAGAAACCGGATGGCGTCGAGGACGTTGCTCTTGCCAGACGCGTTCGCCCCGACGAAGAGCGTAAGAGGCGCCAAGGGAATCTCGACGTCGACGAAGCTCTTGAAATCCTCGAGAGCGAGACTCACGAGGGACTGGTCGACCCGACGTCGGTAACCGGTCGCAAACTCCACGGCCTCGCGCGCCAACGACGCACCGCCGAACATCTCTGGCTGTGACTCCAAGAGCTGCTGGCGCCACTTGACGAGCCCCCTCGCCCGCTGCTCCGCGGTGTCGGGGGCGAGGCCGGTCTCTCGAATCTTCCGGGCGATGTTCGCCAGCCTCGGCGGACGCTCCCCCAACAGGTCACCCGCGAGCCGCTTCACAACGGGACTGGTCCGCACCGCCTCAGCCAGCACGAGACGTTCACGGTCGCTCCTTGGTTCAGCCTCGACCAGTCGTCGCCCGACCTTCGTAAGGCGGTATACGCCGTCCTCGACGGATACGAAGCCAAGCACGCGCTCCGCAGCGTTCAGATGGTACTGAGCGTCCCGCGATTTCATCTTCGCGAATGCTGCGAT
>JAUHYN010001294.1 GCA_030426505.1 bacterium
CCGATCACCAACGGCAGCCCGACGATGTTCGCGAGGTTGTACGGCAGATCGATCAGGTGCATCGCGCCGAGCATCCACACGGCGCCGAGGCCGACGGGGATCATCGCGGACGCGACGTGCGATGGCTTCTTCAGGTCGAGCCCGAGGAGGAGCACCACCGCGATGGCCGCGTAGAGCGCGGCGCGGAGGAAGCCTTGGCGGATGCGTTCGGCGTTCTCGTAGAACGTCTCCGGGAAGCCGGTGACGTCGGGATCGATGGCGCGCACTTCTTCGAGGAATCGACCGAGCGCGGGGCGGTCCCAGATGCTCGCCTTCGGGACGGCGTAGACCGCGTAGCGGCCGCGCTCGCTCACGAAGCGCCCGCGCAGGTTGTCGGGGAGATCTTCGCTGCGCATCGGGCCGGCCTCGACCGCGCCCGCGAGGCGTTCGCCGGAGAGGCGCAGCATCCGCGCGAGCTCGGTGTCGAAGACGTCGAGGTGGTGGCGGGTGGCCTCCGGTGCGGCGTCGAGGCGATCGCGCACGCGCTCGAGGGCGTCGAGGCTGGCGCCGAGGCGGTTCACGGCGTCCTTGTGGTCGCGTGCGAAGGCGAGCTCGGAGAAGCGCTCGAGTACGGACTCCATGCGGTCGAGGGCGTCGTCCACGTCGCCTTCGGGCGCGGCGGCGGCGGCGCGCGTCGCGGCGAGCGTGGAGGTGAGCGAACGCAGGCGACGGAGGCGATCATCCTGGCGCGGCGGGATGAACGTCGCGGCGCTGACGACGCTGTACACGGTGTCGAGTTCGGCGAGTGCCCCGGCGATGCGGCGCGCGTCTTCGAGATCTTCCGCGACGATCGCGACGGCGTCGGCGAACAGCTCGCGCTCGTCGATCATCTCGGCCATCAGCTTCGCGCTCTCGGCGTCGGCGGGGAGCATCTCGAGGAGGCTGAAGTCGAACGGCGTGCGGCTCGCCCAGACGAGGCAGGGGATCGTGATCACCGCGGCGACGATCATGACCCAGTGGCTCCGCTCGAGGACCTTGTCGACGAGCGGCGCGATCGAGAGGCGGCGGCGCTTGGTGGCGTCGATCGAGCCGCCGCCCCAGGCGAGGACGGCGGGGAGGAGCGTCATCGCGAAGATCAGCGTGAGGACGAGCCCGACGGAGGCCGCGATCCCGAGCTCCTCGATGCCGCGGAAGCCGGACCACCCCACCGCGAGGAACGCGCCCGCCGAAGTGAGCGCGCCGGTGACGACGCCGCGGCCCGCCCTCGCGACCGCGCGCTCGGCGGCGTCCACCGGGCCGGCGCCGCGGCGGCGCTCCTCGAGGAAGCGCGACGCGAGGTGAACCGAGAAGTCGATGCCCATCCCGATCAGGACCACGAGGAAGATCGACGACATCAGGTTCACGTAGCCGAACGACAGGCGGATCGCGGCGGCCGTCCAGATCACGCCGAAGCCGACGGGGATCAACGCGAACAACAAGAGGCGGAACGCGGGGAAGTAGAGGAGGAAGAGGAGCACCACACCGACCAACGCCACGGCGGTGGTGAGCAACGTGTCGTTCGCGATGGTGGTGAGCTCATCGATCTGCGACGCGGGGATGCCGGTGAACCCGAACCAGACGCCCGGGTGATCCGCGCGCGCCGCATCCCCGGCTTCACGCACGGCGGTGACGAACGGCTCGACGACCTCGATTTCGTCACGCGTGTACGTGGGGCGTACGAACATGATCCCCACGCGACCGTTCCGCGCGCTCAAATACCCCTCGGCGTCCATGCCGCGCCCGCGCGACTCGGCGCCGCCGGCCATCGCGGCGGGATCGATCGGCGAACGCATCGGCGGCGCCCCACCCTCCGCGAACCGCGCGAGCTCGGCGGTCACGCCCTCCAACACCCGCGCGAGGAGCGCGGTCTCGGACGGGTCGACCGCGGGGCCGAGGCTCTCGGGTACGGCCTCGAGCAGCGCGGCCATCGCGGTGAGCCGCGGCCCGGGGCCCTCGGCCTTCCACAATGCGCCGAGCTCCGCGCGGTGCGCGACGCGCCCGATCTGATCGAGGGCCTCCTCGTCGAGGAACAGCGGCGCGCGGGTCTCGAACGCGGCGAGGTCGACCTTGTGGAAGACGGCCGCGACGCGCTCGTCGTCGGCGAGGCGCGCGGCGACGTCGTCGAGGAAGGCGCGGATGGCGGCGGGGTCGTCGGACTTCGCGACGAGGACGAGGTCCTCCGGGATACCGAACTCCCGGGCGAACGCCATGTAGCGCTCCCAGTGCGGCTCGTCCTCACTGACGAGGGCGGTGCGGGAGGTCGAGACTTCGAGGGTGGAGGCGACGACGGCGACGGGGAGCGTCAGGATCGACGCGAGGACGACGACGCGCTTCGGGTGCCGGGTGACGAGGCGCGCGAGCCACGCGAGGACACGATCCACGGAC
>JAUHYN010000131.1 GCA_030426505.1 bacterium
GGCGGACAGCACCACGAGCAACGAATCGTCGGCGTCTCCTACGACGGTGAGATCCGAGACCTCCGCGTGGCCCTCGTCGAGCGCCGACACGAGGATGCCCACGTCCTGTTCGAAGTCGAGGCGGCGCGCGACCACCGTCGTCCCCGTCCCCTGCGACCGCAGCGGGACCGTGGCGCGATCGTCGGCGACATCGAGGATGTGGCGCGCGATCAGATCGTCGATGCGGACCTCGGCGCCTTCGAAGGCGTCGATGCCACGGTCGCGCCCCCCGACCACCGCGCCCCGCGTGAGCATGAGCGCGCCGTTCTTCACCTCGACCACGGCGCTGGGATGGAGCACGCCCGCCTCCCCCTCGGTGACGAGGACGACGTCCGTCGCGACCATCGACGCTTCATCGATCGTGATCTTCGGTTGGGCGCCCGACCGCAGCGAGGTGCGCGTCAGCTCGACCGAAGCGCCTTCGGTGACGCCGATGTCGAACCGAACGTTGGTCGAGGTCGCCACGTCTTCGAACGCGGCGTCGCTCAACGCCAATGACGCATCGGCCCCGCGCAGCCATGTGCCGTGCGCGCGCGAGTCGCGGAACTCCGCGACCGACACGACGACCTGGCTGTCCACGATGTGAAGCGCCGCGGTCGGGAATTCGGGCCACTCGACCGCGTCGCGAATGCGGAGGCGCTGGAGGTCTCCGGTGGAGGCGTCGAACGCGATCCCGAGGGACGGGCCTTCGATCAGGAGGCGGTCGGCGACGAGCGACGCGCCCTGTACGATGCGTCCACCGTGACTGCCACCTCCGCGGAGGACGACAAGTGACATCGTGACGGTGGCGCCGCGCGCGACGACGCCGCGGCTCGTCGGTGCGTCCGAGATCTCGAACACGACGCCCTCGAGCTCGGCGCGCGCGGCGTCGACGTCGAGCCCGATCCCGTCTGCGCGGACACTCGCGTCGCGGAGCTCGAGGCTCCCGGAGCGAACACGAATCGCGTCGCCAGGCTCCTCGATCACGGTGTCCGCCGCGCACGCGCCGACGATCGCGACATCGCGCGTGACCACGAAGCCGGCGTGGACTCCGCGCGCCAACGCGATCACGGCGCCGTCCGGTGCCGTACTCAGTGCCTCCGTCACGGTGGCGAGCGGCGCGCTCCGCGTGCCGTCGCCGCCGATGAAGCCCGGGTCTACGTAGACGATCGGTCGGCCCTCGGGGAGCGCGGTCGGCCACGGCCCCGCGCCGCAGGTCGCGCCCACGGGTACGCAGCCCGCGGCGTCCACGAACTGCGCTTCACCCGGCGGACACGACTCGACGAGCGCGGGCGGGACACAGTGACTCACGGGGTCGGCGCGCTCGGTCCACGCCGCGGGGCACGGTGCGAGCGCGGGCGGTGCGGGGCGCGTGACCGGCGCCGGCGGTTCGGGAGGCATGACCCCCGAAGGCTCCGGACACGGGATCGAACACCCGCTCTCCGTGGCGACGAAGCAGCCGCCTTGCGTCACGCACGCCTCGACCGACGCACCACGCACGGTGATCTCGGAGAGGACGCTCGCGCCCCACGCGCTCTCGCTGAGGTGCGTCGCGTCGTCGACGCTCGACAGGAAGAAGCGATCGGGCGTCGGCAGCGGGCGGCTCGGCTCGTCCTCCACGACATCGAGCACGCCCGGGTCGAGCTGGAGCGTGGTCGTCGGCGCGTCGTACTCGAGGATGGCGACCTGGGCGTCGACGTCGACGCGTTCGAGTCGGATCGGCGCGAGGCCGTCCTTCAGATCGATCACCGAAAGATCGATCCGATCGTCCGGCGCGAGGACGCCGAACACGATCGTCTGTGCGGACGCTCCGACCTCGTAGGCGAGGAAGCGATCACCCTCGGAGCACGCGGTGAGCGCCAGGAGGCCGACGACGCTGAGACGAGCGGTCCGCACGCGTGACCGAGCGTAGCGCAGATCACGACACGACCGCCCAGTACATCTTCTCGAACCCGTGGAAACGAGCCCGCACGCGCACTCGCGTCGGTCGCGGAGGCGCCTACTTCGCCGCCGCGACGTACCGGTCCACCTCCCGCTCGAGCAACGCGAGCGGGAGCGCGCCGGGGAGCAGCACGGCGTCGTGGAAGGCCTTCAGATCGAAGTGCTCGCCGAGCGCCGCCATCGCCTTCTCTCGGAGGCGAAGGATCTCGAGGCGCCCGACCATGTAGCCGAGCGCCTGACCGGGCATGACGCAGTAGCGATCGATCTCGGTCTCGGCCTCGCTACGCTCGCCGCCGTTGTTGTCGACCATATACTGAATGGCGCGCTCGCGATCCCAGCGCTTCGCGTGCAGGCCGGTGTCGACGACGAGGCGCACCGCTCGGAACAGCTGCGCGTCGAGGTAGCCGAGCCGATCGTACGGGTCGTCCTGGAACCCGTGTTCCGCCGCGAGCTGCTCGGCGTAGAGCGCCCACCCCTCGCTGTACGCGGTGAGCGGGATGAGTTGCCGGAACATCGGGAGGTGCTTCTGCGCGCGCGCGATGGAGAGTTGGAAGTGATGGCCCGGAATCGCCTCGTGGTAGACGAGCGTCCGCATCGCGAATTTCTTGTGCTCCTTCACGTCGCGTACGTTGGCGAAGAAGGTCCCCGGCTTGGAGCCGTCGAAGGCCGCGGGGAAGTAGTACGCGAACGGCGCGGTGTCCTGCTTGAACTCGGGCACCGGATCCACGTCGAGGGGCGCCTTCGGGTTCGTCTGGAACATCGTGTCGAGGCCACCCTCGATCTCCGCCGCGATCTCGGCGTAGCGAGCGATGAGCGCTTTGCGCCCCGCCTCGCTGTCCTCGAAGTACCAGCGATCGTCGGCGGCGAGGTCGCGCATGCGTTGCCCGAACGTCGCGGTCGAGGTCTCGGCGCCGACCTGCTCCATGATCGCCTCCATCTCGGCCTGGATGCGATTCACCTCGTCGAGGCCGAGTTGGTGGATCTCGTCCGCGGTCTTGTCCGTGGAGGTGTTCTGCCGAATCGCGGCGGCGTAGTAGGCCTCGCCGTCGGGCAAGTGCCACACGCCCGCGTCCGTCGGGGCGCGCGCCGCCATCGCCGCGACGCCGTCGGCGAAGCGCTCGTATCCCGGGATCGCCTGCTCGTTCAGCGCGGCCTCGAAGCGCGCGCGGAGCGCGGCCTTGGTGTCGTCGCTCGCGTCCTCGAGGGTGTCGACCGTCTTCGTGAAGTCGACGTAGAGCGCGTTCTCTTCCGGCGGCTTCGCGTAGAACTCACGCGCCGTCTTCGCGACCTTCTCGAGGATGAAGCGCGGGACCGTGAAGCCCTCCGACTCGAGCGTGGTCGCGGTCTCGAGCAGGTCGTCCAGCGCGCCTCCGATCTTCTCGACGCGCGCGATGTAGTTGTCGGCGTCGGACGGCGCGCCGATCAGGTGGTAGTTGACCATGACGTCCGGGAAGCGGACGTGCAGCCCCTGGAGCTGTTCGATCGCGTACGGGTGCTTCATGAACCGCTGCGGGTCGCCGCCGATGCCGTCGCTCAGGAGCCAGGACATCACCTCGTGCGAGAGATCCGGATCGTAGGACTCGAGCGTCTCGCGATCGGCGAGTACGCGATCGACCTGCTTCTGCCTCAGCGCGAGCGTTTGGTCGGGGAGATCGTCGGCGTGGAAGTCGAGCCCGACCGACTCGAGGATCTTCAACTGCGTGAGGACCAACGGATCGTCGAGGAGCGCCTGCATCAGGACGCGCAGGTAGAAGTGGTCCGCCTTCCACGGCGTGCCGAACAGCGTGGGGACGAGGAACCCGGCCGCAGCGACGAGGAGGATCGCGACGAGCACACCGAGGCGCTTCAGCCACTTCTTCATGGCGCGGGAGGATACCTGAAGCCTCTGGTCACCGCTCTTCTGCGCGGGTAGCGTCGCTCGCATGTCGCGCGTGCGAGTGTTCATCGCCTCCTCCCTCGACGGCTTCATCGCCGGCCCGAATGACGAGCTCGACTGGCTCCCGACCCACGACGACGCCGAGGACACCTTCACTCCGTTCATGAAGGAGATCGGCGCGCTCTTGATGGGCCGCCGCACGTACGACGTCGTCTGCGGCTTCGACACGCCGTGGCACTACGGCGAGACGCCGGTGCTCGTCGCGTCGAGCCGCCCCGTGGAGCCGAAGGTCCCGACCGTGCGCGGCGTGAGCGGCGACATCCACACCGTCGTCGCCGCCGCCCGCGAAGCCGCCAGCGCGCGCGATGTCTACATCGACGGCGGCGCGCTGATCCGCGCCGCGCTCGACGCGAACCTCGTCGACGAGCTGGTCGTCACGATGATCCCGATGATCCTCGGCGCGGGCCGCCCCCTCTTCGCCGGCGTCGCCGACCGCCACGCCCTCGAGCTGCTGAGCTCGCGCCCGATCGGCGCCGGCATGGTGCAGCTGGTCTACAAGCCTGCGTCCGCGGAGTGAGCCGGGAGGATCAGCCCTCCTCCTCCGCGCGCTTCTTCTCCAGATAGGCCTCGAGCCGCTCCCGCATCGTCGCCGACGTGATCCGCGGCGCCGAGTCCGCGAAGTCGTACCACTCGGGCTTCTCGTCCACGAACACGTGCTCCGCGATCGACTCGATCCGTACGTCGACCGCGTGCGCCGAGACCGACGGCTTCTCTGCGCCGTGCATCCGCCAGAACAACACGCTCCCGCACGCGCCGCAGAACCCGCGCTCGGCGAGCTTCGAGCTCGCGTACCACTTCAACGCGTCGGAGGCGTCGAGCCGCACGCCCTCGGAGAAGTACACGGACATCAGCGGCCCCGCGCCGTGCCGACGGCACGCCCCGCAGTGGCAGACCTCGGCGGGCCCGATCGCCCCGAGCCCCGTGAAGCGCACGGCGCCGCAGAGGCAGTGTCCCGAACTCTCTCGAGTGGCCATGCCCGCGAGCTTAGCGCAGGTCCGCGAACTCCACCGCCGTCACCTTCGCCTCGACGGCGCCGACCTTCCACTCCGACGGCACCGACGCCGCCTTGTAGAAGCGCCCGCGCTCGTGCCGCCAGACGTAGCCCGGCCGGAGCGGCTTGTTGTCGCGCCCGAACGCGAACTCGGTCACGAGGACCGGGTTGTACGTGGCTTCGTGGATCACGGCGCCGGAGTCGTCGTGGAAGTAGACGGTGACCTCCACACGGTCGAGCGTGCGATCGCCCTCGTTCTTCAGCTTGAACTCCACACCGGGTTCGCGCCCGCTGTAGGTCCGCCAGAACTTAGCCGTCACGTCGTAGAGCTTCACGTTCGGGATGTACGCCTCGGCCGCGCGCTTCTTCGCGACGAGTTCCGTGAGTTCTTCGACACGTTGGGCGGCCGCAGCGAGATCCGGATCCAATTCGCGCGCTTCCTTCATGCGTTCGAGGGCTGCCTCGATCTTCTTGCCACGGCGGAGCTCTTCCGCCTCCTCGAATAGCTTCCGCGCGCGGCGGACCGCGTTCTCTTTCGCGACCTGCGCTTCGTAGTCGCGGAAGACGCTCCACCGGTCGCCCTCGCGGCGCACCTCGTACCGCGACGTGGTGGTCTTCATCTCGATTTCGCCCTTCGCGAGCTTGTCGGCGACGGCGTCGGCCGCGTCCTCGCCGCTGTCGTCCTTCAGGGCCGCGGCGAACGCGGTCGCGAAGAGATCTCCGAGGAGGCCCTCGAGATCGGGCGCGGTGATGGTCACCTCCGCGTGCGCGACGTCGCCCTTCGTCTCGACGGCGCCGATCCGGTAGCTCGTCTTCTCCTTGAACCGCGCGCCGAGCGGACCACCGGGGAGCTTTTCGGCGCGTTCGAACGCTTCGAGATCCCGCGCCCCACGATCGGCCGCGGTGAGGAGCGCGTAGGCCTGCTTCGGATCGCCCTTGAGCGATTGTTCGAGGTACGCCTCGAGCGTGGCCTTCGGCGACTGACCGGGTTCGTCGGGGCAGCCCGTGAGAGCGACGAGCGTCGCGGTGATCCCCAGCCTACGTAGCGCCTTCATCGCGAGTCGTTCTAACCGCGATAGGGCTCCGGCGTTCGAATCTCACGAACGTTTCCGTATTCGCGACGCGGGATCCTGTCGGTAGAAGTCGCGCATCACTTCGTAGAGCGTAGGGTGGTTCTTCCTCAGCCGGACGGGCTTCTCGAAGAAGAACTCCGTCGCGACCGCGAAGAACTCGGCTTCGTTGGTCGCGCCGTAGTCGTCGAGGAACGTCTTCCGTCCGCGGTTCGAGCGTCGCAACAGATCGAGGTACACGCGCGAGCACGTGGTCGCCCACGCGTCGTAGTCGTCGCGGTCGAGGGGCGGCGTCCCGTCGGCGGCGCCGTCGAGGAGGTCCAGCTTGTGCGCGAACTCGTGGTAGACGACGTTGCGTCCGTCGCCCGGGTTGTGCGCGCCGTGTTTGACGGCGTCCCACGCGAGGATGACCGGGCCGCCGTGGTGGACCTGCCCGAGGATCGGGATCCCGCCGCTCGCGGGCGCGCCCATCTCGGGCGTCTCGGGCGCGAGGACGGTCGACGGGTACACGAGGATCGAGTCGACGTTGCGGTAGAGCGCGTGCTCGAGGCCGAGGATCAGCAGGCACGCTTGCCCGGCGATGGTGACCTGCACCTCGTCGTCGATCGTCTGTCCGCCGCAACCCTCCCAGGTCTTCTCGGCGATGAAGACCTGAACCATCCGCTCGAGCTGCCCGCGCGCCTCGGCGTCGAGCGCCGCCGCCTGCGGGACGTTGGCGTCGAGAATCGCGCGGTGGTCATCCGGGAACGGCGTCGCGAGGATCGCGCGACGACGCCAGTCCGCCCACCACTGGGAGATCATGGGGAGGGAGGTTACCGCGTCCAGACGGTGCTCGCCGAGCCGCACCCGACCGCCTCTCTGCGTCGCGCGAATGCGCTGGAGGCGCTGGGCGTCGTGCGACGGTTCGCGCGCGTCAGGTACGTCGCCGACGGCTTCGACCTCGCCGTACCGAGCCAGCGTTTGGCGCCGGACTCCTACGTCAGTCGCCGCGCTCTTTCGCAAGATGCAGGAGCCGTCCGCGGACCGACGCGGCGATGTTCTTCGGGTTCTTGGTGCTCAAACGAGCGCCTCCATGTAGGGCCTCATGACGGTGCTCGCCGAGCCCCACCCGACCGCGTTCGTGCGTCGCGCAAACGCGCTGCAAGTGCTCGGGGTCGTGCGACGGTTCGCGCGCGGCTGGTACGTCGCGGACGGCTTCGACGTCGCCGTGCTGAGCCAGCGTTTGGCGCCGGACTCCTATGTCTGTCAAAAGACGGCCAAACTGATCCGATGCGAAGCGCGGTTGCTCGCCCTCCTCGACGGGAAGCGTCACGCTGGGGAGCGGCTCCATGTCGAGGGCCCTCGTCAGGATGTTCTTCACCCCCTGGGTACGAGAAGGTGCCGTAGAAGCAGGCGCGGCGCGCCGCGGCCTCCGCGCGCTCCACCGGGAATCGCTCGAGGTGCGTCACGATCGATTGCACTTTGCGGAGCTCGCTGAGGACGTCGTCGCTGTCGAAGATCTCCATCACGAGGCGACCCGTCTCTGGACCGATCCGCGCCGCGCGCTCCTCTCAGAAGCCTCGACTGCGGTGACGGAGATCCCGGCGATGCTCTGGAAGATGCGCTAACGTCGGTGCAACGGCGCCCCTTGCCCGTGCGGCTGTGGTCGAACGGGGTTACCCGCTTCCAACGCCCATGCCGCTACACCGCGAGGAGTTCGGGCGCCGGGTTCGTATCGGTTGCACAAACATTAACCCTGGGTGAATGTTTGTGCGTGGGCGAAACAAAGACGGAGAGTCCCGATTGGACCGCTCTCTACGCGACGGCCGAGTCCCAGGTCGGCTTCTTTACGACGGCTCAGGCACACGCCGCAGGCTTCTCGCTGCCTCTGCTGCACAAGTATCTCAAGAACGGGCGCGTGATCCGCGAGCGCCGGGGCATCTACCGCCTCGTGCATTTCCCGTCCTCGGAGCACGAGGCGCTCGTTGTCCTGTGGCTTTGGAGCGGACAGGCGGGGGTCTTCTCGCACGAGACCGCGCTGATGCTTCACGAGCTGTCCGACGTCCTTCCGGTCGAAGCACACCTCACCGTTCCCGAGTCCTGGCGCACGCGGCGTCTTCGCGTGCCGGACGATCTCGTCCTTCACTACGCCGCCATCGATGCGGCCGAGCAGGACTGGGTCGGACCGGTACCGGTGAGCGGTCCTCGCCGCACCATCGTCGACTGCATCGGCGCCCACGTCTCGCCCGAGCTCATCGAGTCGGCCATCAACGACGCACACCGTCGTGGCCTCTTGTCGCGCCGTGATGAGGCGGCGCTTCGTCGTCGGCTCGTCGCCGCGCTCGGAGGCACCTGATGCCGCCCCGAAGCTACGCGACACCGCTCGCGTTCAAGCAGGCCCTCGAGGCGCGGCTCAAGGAGGCCTCTTCTTCGGGGGCCGACTTCGCACGCCGGCGACAGCTGGTCGTCTTCGACAGATTCCTTGCGCGGGTCGCTCAGACGGTGGGCGACGCCGTCACGCTCAAGGGCGGCCTCGTCCTCGAGCTGCGACTTGCGCGGGCGCGCACAACGAAGGATGTCGATCTTCGCATGACGGGCGCGGCGACGAACGTTCGCGAGGAGCTCTCCGAAGCCGGTCGACTCGACCTGGGCGACTTCATGCGCTTCGAGGTCGCGCCCGATCCGCGCCATCCCGACATCCAGACCGAGGGCATGAAGTACGAAGGTCATCGCTTTCGCGCGGAGTGTCGCCTCGCCGGAAAGGTCTACGGTCAGCCCTTCGGCGTCGACGTCGCTTTCGGCGACCCCATCGTGGGTGAGCCGGACATCGTGGTCGCCAGCGACACGCTCGGGTTCGCGCGCATTGCGCCGCCGCAGCTTCGTCTCTACCCGGTCGTCAGCCACGTCGCCGAGAAACTCCATGCGTACACGCTTCCGCGGACTCGACCGAACACGCGCGTGAAGGACCTTCCGGACCTCGCGCTCCTCGGGACCGTCCAAGATGTCGACGCCGCGCGACTCCGCGCCGCGCTCACCCGCACGTTCGACCACCGTGCGACGCACCTGTTGCCGGCCGCGTTGCCGGAGCCGCCGACGGCTTGGGCCGCGCCGTACCGCGTGATCGCCCAGGCGAACGCACTGCCGTGGCCCGAGCTCGCCGATGTCCACGCGGCCGCCGCCGCCTTTCTGGACCCCGTGCTGGCCGGGACGTCGAAGTCTTTGACCTGGAGCAGCTCCGACTCGACCTGGACGTGACCATCGACCGAAGCCCCCGGCGCCTCAGCCTTCATGGGTTTCGAGGTTCCGCTCGCCGACACCACCAAGCACGCCTACACCAAGGAGCGGAGCGTCTTCGTCGTACCCGTTCAGCGAACCGCGTCGGTGACCTTCGGCCGGCATGAGGGCCCGATCGGCCCATGGCCAAACGAGAGAGCCGAGAAATCTGGACCCAAGAGCATCGCGCGTCAGCCACAGCCGACCCGCTGCGTCGTTCTCGTATTCCGTCCGGTGGTCGTTCGCATCCACCATCGCGATGAGTTGACCCGCAGCATCGTACTCCCGGTACATCGTCGACTCTGTATTCGCCCTCTACCATGCCTCGATAAGGCGGCTGGGTATCCTCACTTCGGCGGGAGGAAAGATAGCCGTCCTTGCATCTAATCACCTTCCTCGCATCGCTCGGAAGGGCCCTCTTCTCGTACCCGTCCGACCGGCGACGTCTTGTCCTTTGTGATCGTCTCGGCGACGGGACACGGTGGGACACCAGAATCCGGAGTTCACGGAGCTACGAGCGTCCATGGCGCCGCTCAGGCGGCTGATGATCATCAGCCGGTCGAAATCCACCGATGCGGAAGCAGATCGTCGATCTCCGCGGCCGGATGCGTTCCCACTCGCATGAGGACATCGGCGAGATACGCCTCGGGATTCACGCCGTGCAGTCGGCACGTCGCCATCAGCGAGTAGAGCCCCGCCAGGTTGCACCCGGCCTCGGGGTGGCCCACGAAGAGGAAGTTCTTGCGGCCCAGCGCCGCGATGCGGAGGGCGGCCTCGCTCCGGTTGTTGTCGACGGGGACCCGCGCATCGTCGAGGAAGGCGGTCAACGCTTCCCACCCTCGCAGCGCGTACCCGATCGCCTTGCCCATCTTCCCGCGTGGTGGGTGAAGTGACTTCTGCTCGACGAGCCACGCGTGAAACTTAGCCATCCGCGGAACGCTCTTCTGTTTGCGCAGGACGAGGTGCTCACCCGTCCCGATGATTCCGAGCTCTTCGGCTTCGTACTCGACCTCGTAGATCGTGAGTATCTGGTCGAGGGCCTCTTGCGCCTCGGGCGCCACGTCGAGCGACTCGAAGAACTTCCGACGCGCGTGCGCGAGGCAGCCCGCACGAATGCGACCGTCGACGCCCGCGACCTGGTTGTAGCCGGTGTACCCATCGACCACGAGGACGCCCTCGGTGCCGCCGAGCACCTGCTTGGGCGTCTCTCCGCTTCGGTCCGGGCTGCAGCGGTAGCCGATGGCGTCGGCGGTGACGAAGGTCCAGATGAAGCCTCGCTTCTCGCGGTCCTGGATCTTGATGGAGGTCTCGTCGGCTTGCACGACGGTCGCGAGCGCGATCATGACGAAGAGGCGCTCGACCAGCGGTGCGAGCTCTTCGGCGGCGCGATGGAAGAGGTCGGTCATGGTGCTTCGCGACATCGGGATGCCGAGGCGCTCGAAGCGCTTCTCGAGTCGGTGCAGCGGGATGGAGTCGACGCACTTGGCGACGATGAGATGCGCGATGAAATGCGGTCCGTAGCGCGCGCCCTCGAAGACCTTCGGCGGCGGCGGTGCGGTGACGATGTAGTCACCGCAGGCGCACGCGAGGGTCTCCTGCACGTGCTCTTCGCAGACGAAGTAGCCAGGGACGTACTCGAGGAGCTTCGTGACGCGGCCGTTACCGACGCGCGCGAGGTCGGTCCGATTGCAGTGCGGGCAGCATCGCTGTGCGTCGGGCACCGTGTGTTCGACGCGCACCGTCTCGACCTCCGACCGCTGCTCGGCTCTGGCCTTTCGCTTCTTCTGCGTCTTGGCCGGGTCCGCCTTCTCGCCGCGGCGCTTGCGACTCGCGTCCCGAGGGGACGGCATCTTCTCCGACTTCTTACCGAGGAACCGGCGCTCGAGCTGTTGGAATTTCTGGAGCAGCTCCTCGAAAGCCGCGCGCTGATCTTCGAACGCCGACTTCTGCGCCTCGATCGTCGAGGTCAGCGTCGTGACGAGATCGCGCAGCGCCTGGTTGTCCGCGCGGAGCCGCTCATTCTCGGCATCACGCGGGTGCATGAGTACGGTAGATCAGACGCGCGGCTCGAGGTCGATCGGTCTTCTGATCGATGCGGGCTTCCAGGGCGTGGGCGAACGGACGCGCGCGAAGTCGATGCCTTCGAGGAGCATCACGAGCTGGGCGCCTTCGAGTTCGAGAGTGTTTGCGTCGTCGCGGGGCGGCGGAAGCTTGAAGCGGCCTCGCTCGAGGCGCTTGTAGATGAGCACGAAGCCGCCGCGGTCGAAGTAGAGCAGCTTCGCGCGGTCGAGCCGCTTGCCGATGAACGCGAAGACGTGACCTCCGTAGGGATCGAGGGCCCATTGATTGCGGACGATGGCCGAGAGCCCGTCATGCCCGCGGCGCATGTCGACGGGGCGCGTGGCGAGGTAGACGCGGACGCTCGGGGGCAGGCTCAGCACGAGGCTCTCAGCTCCAGGAACACGGCGCCGATCTGCACCGGGTCCGCGTCGGCCGGGAAGCCGATCGTGAGCTCGCCGAACCGCACCTCGATCCGATTTGGCGGCGAGACGTCACGCACGGACACGGGGAGGAGCCGAACCTCTGGGTCAGTGCGCGTCTTTCCCTTCCGCGGAGCCCGATGCCGGAGCTGGGAGGCCCACCAGTGGACCGTGGCCTCCTTGACGCCGATTCGAGCGGCGAGCTCGGCAGGGCTCTCACCCGTTTCCTCGATCTCGTCGAGGAGATCAGACCACTCATCTCGGGAACGTCGCTTCTTCGTCATGCGACGGGAACGTCCACCTGGGGATCAAGTCCGGCAAGACGTCGCGAATCGGACGGGTACC
>JAUHYN010001295.1 GCA_030426505.1 bacterium
CGCGCGGAAAGTTCCGGGCGACGCGTCGAACGCGCCGAGCGCTCCGTCGCTCACGCTCCAGGTCACGTCGGTCGTGAGGTCCGCGAGCGTGCCGTCGTCGTACGTGCCGCCCGCCGTGAACGTCACCGACTCGCCGACCGCGAGCGTCACCTCGGCGGGTGTAATCGCGAGCGACAGGAGTGTCGCCGTGCGGTCGACGGGCTTCTTCGTGCCCATCGGGTCCATCGGGTCGTTGGGCTGGGTCGGCGTCGCGTTCGGATCGCGGACGACTGGCCCCGCGGGGTCGATCGCGTCGGGCACGCAGGCCACCAGGACGAGGGCGAGCGCGAGGGAACCGGGGTGGGCAGCGTACGCTTTCACGCGTGCGACGATAGCGGCTCGCCAGTGTATAGCGTCAATACGCGCTTCGCTCTCAAGCCCCCGAGTTTGCTTGCAGATCGGTGTACTGTCCGTCAGTCGAGCGCACCCCCGGGGACCGACCATTCGGGACACGTGTTGACCGTGCGGACCGCGCGGTGCTCGAAGGCGAGGTGTGGCGCGCGCGACACGACGCGAAGTGTTGGGCGCCGCCGCGCTCGCCGCCGTCGGGTGTGCGACCGCGCGCCCGCGACTGTCCGAGCCCGTACGCTGGGCCTGGACGGGCGGCGTGACTTCGACGACCGCGAACGTGGTCGCGCGCGTCGAAGGTGCAGAGGCCGTCGCGCTCGTCGTCCGCGCCGAGTTGGATGCGGCGACCGATCGTGGCGCGCGTGTCACGGCCACGCCCGCGGGGGACGACACGTTCCGCTTCGCGCTCTCGGGGCTCGAACCCGACCGCCGGTACACGCTCCGCCTCGAGGCCGACGCCGAAGCCGTATGGACCGGCGCGCTCCGAACACCGGTCGAGGATCGACCGCTCTCCTTCGCATTCGTCGCCGGTAGCTGCGCGCAGACCGGGAGCGCGCACGAGGTGTTCGAGACGATGAAGCGCCACGATCCGCGCGTCTTCGTCCACCTCGGCGACCTGCACTACGAAGACATCGACGAGGACGCGCCCGCGCGATTCTCCGCCGCGTACGACCTCGTCCTCACCAGCCCCACGCAGTCGAGCCTCATGTCCGAAGTCCCCGTCGCGTACGTCTGGGACGACCACGACTTCGGGCGCAACAACTCCGACCGCACGTCCACCAGCAAACGCGCCGCGCTCGACGCGTACCGCAAGCACGTCCCGAGTCACGCGCTCGTCGAAGACCACGCGATCTACCACGCGTTCACGATCGGCCGCGTGCGCTTCCTGATGACGGACTGCCGATCGCAGCGCACGCCACGCGGCGTCGCGCACCGCTACCGCACGATGCTCGGCAAGAAGCAGAAGGCGTGGCTGAAGCAGGAGCTCCTCGACAGCAAGGGGCGCTACCCACTCGTGGTCTGGGTGAGTCCGGTCGGGTGGATCGGGCGGACACTCGACGACGACTCGTGGCCCGGCTACCCGTCGGAGCGCGTGGAGCTGTCGCTGTTCCTCGCCGAGCACGGGATCGACAACGTCCTCATGCTCGCGGGCGACGCTCACATGCTCGCGATCGACGACGGCACGAACAACCGATACGCGAACAACGGGCGCGCGGGGTTCCCGGTGTTCCACGTCGCCGCGCTCGATCAGGTCGGCTCCGAGAAGGGCGGCCCTTACAGCCACGGCGTGCGCATCGGCCGCGGCCAGTATGGCCTCATCGAGATCGACGACCGCGTCCACGAAGTCACCGTGCGCCTCACCGGCCGCGACGCCGAAGACGCGGTGCTGATCGAACACACGTTTGTCCTCCCGGGTTGAGTCGGCTACACGGGCGGCGTGAATCGCTACGCCCTCCCCCTCCTCCTCGTCGCGGCCTGCGCCTCTGCGCCGCCGCCCGCGCCCGCGCCGCCTCCGCCGCCGACGGTCGACGCGGAACTCGCCGAAGCGAAGGCGCTCTTCGAGCGGAACATCCGCGCCATCCAGGAGAAGGACCGCGACGCCTACCTCGCCTGCTACCGCGCCGACGAACGCCTCGTCCGCGCGGGCCCCGAGGGCGCGAAGCTCGGGTTCGAAGAGCTCGCCGCACAGACCTCGTCGGTCGCGTCCGGGTGGCCGTCCTCCCTCGAAGCCACGGACATCGTCGTCCACCCGATCACGTCCGGCGTCGTCTACGGCGCGTACCGCTACCGCGTAACGATCAACGGCGTGACCACCGAGGGCCTCTCGGAGCGCGTCTTCGTGCGCGACTCCGAGGGCTGGCGCATCGCCGTCTCCACCGCGTTCCAGGACTGATCCGTTCCGAGCCACGCCGTTTCACCCGACCCGCGACCCGGTCGATGAACAGCACCGAGATGGTGCGTACCCACTACGACTTCCTGGTCGTTGGCAGCGGCCCCGCGGGC
>JAUHYN010001296.1 GCA_030426505.1 bacterium
TCCTCGAGCTTGTCCGGATCGTTGAGCGCGTGGACCTTCTCCTTCTCGATCGCCATCGGGACATCGAGCCCGTCGACCGCGACGAGGTACACGTCGCCGACCTCGCCCGCGATGCGCGCGCGGTGCGTGACGCCGACCGGGCCGTCCGCCGCGAACTCGTAGCCGTCGGAGCGCCCGGGCTCGGGGAGCTGGATGTTCGTCTCGATGCGCACCTGTCGGCCGACCGGGTAGCGCGGCGACGCCAGCATCTGCCCGAGGCCGCGCGGCGCGGCGGACCACAGCCCGGCCTCGACGAAGTCGGCCGCGGTCGACGACGCGTCGAGCCGCGGGAGCGCCGCGAACAACGCGAGCGCCTCCGCCTTCTGCGGCGAGTCGCCCTCGGCGATCGCCGCGTCGTACAGCGCGGGGAGCCGGCCGGACGCGAACGCCTCGGCGAACTTCGCGACCGCTCCGTTCTCGTTCGAGCCGCGCTCGACGAGGCGCGCGGGCGCGTCGAAGAGGGCGTCGAAGACCGGAGCGACGCATCTCGACGAAGCCGCGGCGCCGACGCGCGCGCCGAGCTGTCGGGCGCGCGCGGAGAGCGCGTCCAACGCGCGAGTCGAAGAGGACGAGACGGTCGTCATGGCAGACGAACGTATCGTCGGGTGACCCCCATCCTGTGCTGGAGTTGCCTGAGCGCGGCTGATCGCCCGCGCTCCGCGAGGGCGCTGTCTCAGCTGTACTGCGTGGACTCGCCCCGCTCGCGGTCCTCGGCGTTGACGCGCTTCGTGAAGTCGTTCACCGCGGCCCACAGCTCGGGGAGCTGGTGCTCGCGCATCCCGTGGACGAGCTGCTCGGCGGGGACGCCCTTGAGCGAGTCGACGAAGCCTCCGATCTGGCGCTCGACGAGGCGGAAGTGCGCGAAGCGCCACGTGCGGAAGTTCTGGTCGAGCTCGTAGAGCGACCGGAACAAGACGTGGAGGTCGTAGTGCTGATCCGGCGCGTCGAGGACGTCGACGATCGGGACGCCCCGATCCTCGATGAGCTTCTTGATCGCGGGCCAGATCGTCTCGCCCATCTTCAGCATCGCGTTGAAGCCCGGCGACTCCTGGCCGCTCCCGCGACCGAGCGTACGCCGGATGTGGACGTACTGCTTGGGAGGCATCCGCTCGAGGATCGCGAGCTGCTTCGTGAGGTGGTCTTCGATGATCCCCACGCGCGTGAAGAGGTCGGCCGCCTCCGCGAGCTCGCCCTTTTCCACGTGCGCGACCGCGCCGCGGACGTCGTGCAAGGCGACTTGCATCCACAGCTCGGCGGTCTGGTGCGTGACCTGGAAGAGGAGCTCGTCGTGGGCGACGAGGCCGTCGATCGGCCGGAGCTGCTCGAACAGCTCGTTCGTTCGAATGTAACGCTCGTACTCTGTGTCACCCATGACTCACACCTGCTTGACGCCATTCACGATCGCGCGGACGTCGTTGATCAACCCGAACGCGGCGTCGTCGAGGCCGGACGTCTTCTGCAACATCGTGAAGGCGTGACCGGCGTCGGTCTCGATGATCACGCCGCCCTGCGGCCCCTTGAGCCCGAACAGCGGATCCCCCGCCTCCAGCGCGATCGGCTCCACGCTCGCGCGGACGTTGCCGTCGCTGCTGCGCTCGATCTCCGCGACGAGCTTGTAGCGCGCGCCGCCCGCGGCGGCCTCGCGGATGCGCTCGTCCTTCAGCGTCTCGCAACCGGTGCGCGCGACGTCGACCACGCGGAGCGCGCCGCCCATCCAGACGTTGGCGAGGAGCGCGGCCTTGCTCGCGGCGTCCCAGCCGTCGAGGTCGAGGACGCTGTCCGCCTCCGCGATCCCCTGAGCCTGCGCGCGCGCGAGCCCGCGGGAGCGCGTCGAGCCGAGCGCGACCGACTCGAGTACCACGGACGACGTCCCGTTGAGGACGCCGCGCACGCGCGTCACGTGGACGTCCTCGAGCGCTTTGACGAATTGGAAAATCGGGAGCCCGTCGAGCGTGGTCGTCTCGAAGCGGAACTGCGCGCCGGACTTCGCGGCGCGGTGGAGGAGGTCGCGGTAACCGAGCACGATCGGCGCCTTGTTCGAGGTGACGACGTGGACGCCCATGTCGAGCGCCGCGCGATGGAACCCCAGCGCCGGCTCACCGCTGCGGATGTTCTGCGGGATGCACTCGACGATGACCTGCGCCTCGGACATCTCGATCAGCTTCGCGACGTCGTCCGGACCGTCCGCGCCGAGCCCCTGGGTCTCGACCATCGTCACCGCCTGGTCGAGGTCGAGGCCACGCGGATCCAAGGTGCGGCCGTGGTGCGCGGTGACGATCCCGACGCGCTCGATCGGACCGCCGCGGTCACGGCGGCGCTTCAGGCACGCCCGGCCGCGCGAGCCGGCGCCG
>JAUHYN010000132.1 GCA_030426505.1 bacterium
ATGGGAGGTGCGCCAACTCGATCAACGCGAGGCGCCGAGCGACCTCGCGTTGGTGTGGGCGCGCTTCACGCGATCCGGCGCCGAGGGGTGGGCGCTCGGGCAGCTCTTCCGACACCGGATGGGGCTCGACGTGTCGTGGCAGTGGTACGTCGCGTCGGATCCGGCGTGGCTCGAGCTGTTCGCCTACGACCACCCGCCGAACGCCGCGGACGTCGACGCGTTCCTCGCGCACTGGGACTTCGAGGCGGAGGGGATCAACGGGGCGCTCGTCGGCGCGACGATCTTCGAGGCCGCATGGACGACGGCGATCGGCGCGCCGCCGCACGTCGCCTATCCGGACGGGACGCCGGCGCCGTGATGGGGTAGACCTCGGCTCGTGTCATCGAGACTGATGTTCGCGGTCCTCCTCGTCGCGACGACGCTCGGCTGTCGCGCGTACCGAGAGAAGAAGGCGGAGTTCATGCGGAACGACGCGCGCTCGATCGAAGACAAGAGCGCGCGCATCCGAGCGATGGTCGACGCCGACTGCTTCGTCGAAGTCGGCAAGGCGCCCGCCGATTCACCCGAGTCGCAGGCGTGTCGCAAGGAGATGGGCCCGAAGCGCATCGCCGAAGCCGGCCGCGGCGCGCGCGGTGTCGAAGCGCGCTTCTACGAGGCGTGGGCTTCGTGCGTCGCGAGTTCGGACGGCAGCTCCACGAAGTGGTCGCAGTGCGAGCAGGCCGGGCACGAAGCCGCGGAGCCCGCGCCGCCGCCGCCGCCTCCGCCCCCGCCAGTGAAGACGTCGACGACCTCGACGACCACCTGAGAGGCGCGCATGGGCAACAAGATGGTGCCGAAGCTGATCCTCGAAGGGACCCGGCTGACGCACAAGACCGAGCTCGCGTTCCTGTTGAACGAACACCCGCGCATCGTCGGCGCGCGGCGCTACCGCTACCACTCGCCGATCGTCTCGGCCGAGTGGTGCGGCTTCACGAACACGCCGTGGGGGCGCGGGCTGATCAACTACGCGCCCGAAGAAGCGGAGCACGCGATGGCGACCTACAACACGTGGGTCACGCTGTTCGAACAGCTGCGGTTCTATTCGTGGATCGTCGATCGCTTCCACCTCAGCACGCAGGTGCATCAGCGCGCGGCGAACGGGATCGACGTCGACTTCGACTGGCTGGAGTCGCGCCTCGAGGCGTTGAACTTCCGGCTGATCTTCGTGCATCGCTCCGCGGACTCCTTCGCCGCGGCGCGCACGCGTCGCCTGGAGGTCTCCGGCAACCCGAGCCAGTACGACGACCTCGATCGCTTCGTGCGCGAGCAAGAGGCCTTCGAAGGCGCCGTCGCGCGGTCGCGCCTGCAGACGCTCCGCGTCGACGTCTCCGACGACGACCTCCCGCGCGCCGCGGACGCGATCGCGGACTGGGTCGAAGCGACCGGGGGCCTGTGGTTGTAGGAGAGCCTGCAGCGAACAGTCTCCAGTTCGCAGCAAGAGGCTGAAGGATCAGTCCGCGGAGACGAAGCCGAACGACTGCGCGGGGAGCGTGACGACGATGTCGCTCCCGTCGCGCGACGCGGCGACGGAGGCGGTCGCGGCGAGGAGCTCGACCGCGCCGCTGCCGACCGCCGCGCGGACGGTGCGCTCGGCGTCGCCGAAGTTGGCGGTGAACAACAGCGGGTCGGCGTCGCCCCACTGCCAGGCGACGACGTCTTCCGGCGGGTTGGCGACGACGGCGAACGTGTCGAGGCGCGGCGTCACCTCGGCGCGGCGGAGCGCGATCATGCGTTTGAAGTGGGCGAGGAGCGAGTCGGGGTCGGCTTCCTGCGTCGCGACGTCGACGCCGTCGTCCTCCGCGCGGCTGCGCCAGGGCGTTCCGGTGGTGAATCCGAAGTTCGGCGCTTCGGCGGTCCAGCGGAAGGGCGTGCGTTTGTCCTCGTCGACTTCGAGGCCGCCGCCGCGCATGCCGATCTCTTCGCCGTAGTAGACGAAGGGCGTGCCGGGCAGCGCCATGAGCGCCGCGACGGCGACGCGGAACGCGCGTTGGTCCACGCGGACGTCGCGCATCAAGCGGTTCATGTCGTGGTTCGTGATGAACGGCGCGGCGAACGCGCGGTCCGAGTAGAGGCGCTCCGCGGAGGCGATCGCGCTGCGGAGGCGGGAGACGTCCTTCGACGCGGTGGCGAGTTGGAGGCCCTGCGAGATCTCGAACTCGAACGCGAGATCGAACTGCGCGCCGTCGGAGTAGTACTGCGCGATCCGCGCGGTGGACGACCACGCCTCGGCGACGAACAGCGCGTCGGGGTGTTCGGCGACGAGGTCGGCCTTGAGGCGCTCGAAGTACGCGTGGGTCTCGGGGAGGTCGGCGACGTCGCCGTCTTCGTTCTCGAAGAGGTAGCGGACGGCGTCGAAGCGGAAGCCGTCGAGGCCGCGGTCGAGCCAGGTGTCGGCGATCGTGCGGATCTCTTCGTACACCGCTTCGTTGGCGTGGTTCAGGTCCGGGAGGCCGCCGCCGAAGACGCCGTAGTAGTAGTCGTTGCCGAAGCGGTGCCAGATGTCGGGGCCGAGGCCGACCGGCGCGCGCCACCCGGGATCGTCGGCGCGCCAGTTGTAGTAGTCGCGGTGATCGGCGGCCGCCCCGGAGCGCGCGTCGACGAACCACGGGTGCTCGCGCGACGAGTGGTTCACGACGAGGTCGATGATCACGCGGATGTCGCGCTGGTGGGCTTCGTCGAGGAGCGCCTCGAAGTCGGCGAGCGTGCCGTACTGCGGATTCACCGCGAGGTAATCGGTGACGTCGTAGCCGTGGTAGCTCGGCGAGGGGTGGATCGGCATCAACCAGATCCCGCCGACCCCGAGCGACTCGAGGTAGTCGAGGCGCGACGTGAGCCCGGCGAGGTCGCCGATCCCGTCGCCGTCGGAGTCCTGGAAGCTGCGGACGAAGATCTCGTAGAAGACCCGGTCCTTCCACCACGGGTCGCGCTCGACGATCGCCGGCCCCGCGTCGCGATCGACGCCGGCGTCGCGATCGGGTCCCGCGTCCGCGACGGAGGCGTCCGGGCCGGCGTCGGGTTGCGGCGGGACGTCGTCGGGGAGGCACGCGAGCGGAGCGAGGGCGAACGCGCAGGTGAGGAGAGCGTGGCGACGCATGCCGGGGGAGGATGACGCGTCGGCGGCCTCGTCGACAACGAGGGAAGTACCGCTGCGCTCGAGTGCCAGCGTTCGGAAGTCCGCTCCGCTTTTCGCGGCTCCCTTCGCGCCTGCTCGCCGCGCGGCCTGTCGGCCGCCTAGAGACGGAGGGCGAGGATCACCAGCGCCTCCGTCAGGACGCCCTGCGGATGTTTCAACGCCGGGGCACCGGGGAGCGGCATCGAGCACGGCGCGGTGTGGTCGAGGCCGTCGAGGACCGCGCGGTGGGACTGTTCGCCCGGGACGAACTGCTCGTCGATGGTGACGAGGCCGTCGGACTTTACGTCGTAGCGGGTCTCGATCAGGTCGGACACGCCGCGCAGGAGCGAGAAGTGATCGCCGACCGTGGAGGCGAGCGCGAGCGTCTTCACCTTCAGCGGGCGTCCGCGGAGGAAGCGGTCCTTCGCGGCGGAGAACGCGAGCTGCGCGAGGGCGTCGCCCGTCGAGGCGCCGAGCACTTCGGTGAAGGCGTCGCGGATCACGTCGCCGAGCGCCGAGTCCATCAACGTGTTCGCGACCGGCGTCGCGCTCGCGGGCTGCATCGGGATGAAGCGATGGACACACGCCTCGGTCGCCTCGTCCTGCAGCGCCTCCGCGGCGTCCGGCCCGCCCTTGCTGTGCGCGATGACGACGACCTTCTTCCCCGTCTCGGCGGCGAGCGACTGGATCTCGAGGCGGAGCTGCTCGGCGTTCACGTCCACGTCCGCGTCCGTGTCGATCGCCGAGCGACGCACTTCGACCCCCATCGATCGCAAGTGCTCGACGTTGCCGTCCATGTAACCGGGCTGATGCTCGGTCACGAGCCCCGGCACCGCGAAGTAGACGTAGTCGTTCAGGTCCGCGGGGCGCGCGGCGCGACCGGCCGCGACGTCGGCGAGCAACGCCTCGAGCTGAGCGGTCACGTCCTTCGGGCCGAGCCCGATCGCCGCGCTGTCGCGGAGGAGCCGCCCGAAGAACGCGCCCTTCACGAGCGCGACCGTCGGCGCGTACGTCGCGCGATCCGCGGCCGAGAGGTTGTCGATCATCCGGTACGCCTTGCCCGGTCCGAGGACGTCCAGCGCGCGCTCGCGATCTTCGGGCGCGAGGCGGCGGAGGCGATCGATCGCCACGCGCGCTTCCCCCGCGGAGACGACGTCCAGCGTGAGCAGCCCGTCGAGCGCCTTCTTCAGCGCGGTGATCGCCTCGTCGACGTCCTGCGCCTCACGGCTCGGCGCGTTCCGCGCGGCGTTCAGGCGCGCGAGCGTATCCGCGTAGGCCGACTGCATCGTCGCGGGGAGCTTCTCGGTGAGGCGCGACAGCAGCTTGGGCTCGACCTGATCCACCACGCGCGCGAGCGCGCCGGCGTCCAGACCTCGCAGCGCTTCGATCGACGCGCGCAGCTCGCGTTGCGTGACGGCCCAATCGAAGACGTCGTACGCGAGTTTGTCGTTCAGCAGTCGAGCCGCGGCGTCACCGTCGCGCAGCGCGGCCGGCGACAGCGGCGCGAACGAGGTGACCGGCGCGCGCGGGAGGAGGCCTTGGATGCGCGTGGTGCTCGGCGCCTCCGCGGGCGGCGGAGCGGGGTCGGCCGAGGTGACGGCGTCGACCGGCGCATCGATGCGGACGGAGGAGCCACCGAGGCGGTCGACGTCGCGAGGCATCCGGTGATCGTAGCACGGTCGAACCACGCCCTCGCGCACCTTCTCGAAGCGAGCGCTCGCAGGACATCGTGATAGAACGGGCCGCGCGTCGACCGCGACCGCGCCGAGACCCCGTGACGCCGCTCCTGCTCCTCCTCGCGTTCGCCACTCCGGAAGCGCCGCCCGACCGCGTCGAGTGGGGTGGGCTGCCCGCGCTCAACTACGACTCGGATCTGGGGTTCGGGTTCGGGGCGATCGGTAACGTCGCGAAGCTCGACCCCGACTGCAACCCGTACGCGTGGCGGCTCCAGCTCCAGGGCTACGCGACGACCAAACAGAACGACGCGGGCGACTTCGAGATCCCGTTCCAAGCGCACTACCTCCGCTTCGACGTCCCGAGCTTCGTCTGGCCGACGCTCCGGCTCGACGGCGAGGCCGCCTTCCGACGCTTCTCCAACGCGGGCTGGTACGGGCTCGGCAGCGCCACGGAGCGCGACGAAGGCGCCCCGTCCCGCTTCTACCGCTACGACCGCATCTTCCCGAGCCTCCTCGCGAACGGGCGGATCACCATCCACGACGAGCCGGTGAGGATCGGGAAGCGCCGCCTCGAGGTCCTCGTCGGCACCAGGATTACATTCAATCGAACGCGACTCTACGAGGGTAGCCTCCTCGAGCGCGACGCCGCCGATCCAGATCTCGAACCCTACCTGCACGGGCTCGACGATCACCTCCTCGTTCAGCTCCACACCGGCCTCCTCTGGGACACGCGCGACCACGAGTTCGCGCCGACGCGCGGGACGTTCACCGAGGTCTCGCTCCGCGCCGCGAAGGCGGCCGGCGACGACGCCGGACACGCCGCGCTCTACCTCGGTTCGCGCTGGTTCGCGGCGCTCCTCGAAGAGTGGCTGGTGGCCGCGGTGCGCGCGGAGCTCGACTTCATCCTCGGCGCCCCTCCCTTCTACGAGCTCAGCGGCCTCGGCGCGCTCGACCGCCGCGACGCGCCGGGCGGAGGAAACTCCCTCCGCGGCGTCTTGCTCCAACGCTTCCACGGCAAGACCAAGGCGCTGTTGCACCTCGAGCTGCGCGGTCAGTTCGCGACCTACCGAATCGGCGACGTGCGCCACCGCGTCGGCGCGATCGGCTTCGCAGACCTGGGGCGCGTGTGGAGCGACGGCCCGGACGTCCCGTTCTCCGCGTTCGAGCTCGGCGTGGGCGGCGGCCTGCGCTACCAGTGGGGCGAGACGTTCGTGATCCGCGCCGACTACGGCTACTCGCCGACCGAAGGGACGAGCGGCCTCTACATCGACGTCGGCCAGTTCTTCTGAGAGCCCGCAGCGAATCGCTTCCAGTCCGCAGCAAGATCTCCCGCGCGCATCAGGCGCTGAAGCGTCGCACCGAGGAGCTGCCGGCTAGAAAGACACGATCTCGCGGACCTCGGTGTCGAGGAGCATGTGATCGTCCGTCGCCTCGAGCTCGTGCAGCAACCGCAGCGCCTCGACGACGGCCGGATCGAACTTTCCGTCGCGCGCCGCCCAGATCGAAGAGAACGCCTCCGCCGCCAAGAACGACGAACGCCACGGCCTCCGCGACCTCAGCGCGTCGTAGACGTCCGCGACCGCGACGATCCGCGCGTACGGGTGCCGACGCGAACGCGCGCTCGAAGCCTTCGAGCGATACGGCGCGTGGTGCTCGTACGCGACGACGATCTGCAGCGCCTCTTGCCGCGTCGGGTCGTCGGCCAACAACAGCTGCGCCGCCTGCAACATCGACGCGCGGATCCGTCGACGCTCCGCCTTCGGGAGCGCCGTCGCGCGCTGGGTGTATTGCTCCGGCAGCACCGCGAGCGCGACGTCCGCGAACAGCGCGACTTCGCCGAGCTCCGCGAGTTCGCGCCGCGCGAGCCCGAGCTGCGCGCCGATCAGGATCGAGTACACGCACGTGTTCGCGGCGTGGCGCGACGCGTAGTCGATCGGCAGCGCGGCCTCGTCGTAGCGGACCGCTGCGATCGCCTCGAGGAGCAACACCGGCTTCGCGAGCGCGAAGTCCGCGAGGTCGCGCACGGCTTCGGCGACGTCGTCGCCGCGGTCCGCCCACGGGTCCCCGCCCGCGCGGATGTCGTCCCCGACGTGACGGAACGCGACGGCGGCCCGCGCGTACGCGTCGAACACCTGGAGACGGTCGCGCGTCACCCGCGTGTCGTTCGTCTTCTTCACTTGGGGCCCCACATCACGCGCGTGACGTCGGACGGAGCCCGGGTCTGCGCGAGTTCGGCGAGGAGCGACGTCGCCTGCTCGACCATCACGATCGACTCGGCGGCATCGCGGTGATGCGCGACGCGACGGACCAGGACGTCCGCGTCCGCCACGCGCCCGTGCGCGACGAGGCGCTTGTGGAGCTTCGGCAACACGCGCCGCAACGAACCGGACTGGTGCGCGGGCGAGCGACGCAGCGCGCTCACCAGCACACGCGAGAGGTGCGCGATGACGGACGCGTCGGTGTAGTACGTGTCGAGGTCGTCGCGGAACGCGCCGCGCAACTCGGGCGCGACCCGCAACCGCTCGAGGTTCTGCGGACGGAGCCGACGCCCGACCGCTCCGCGCACCAATGATTCGCGGAGCGCGTCCACCGCGGGCGTGCGCCGACGCGCCCACCGCAACCGAATGTCCGCCCGGCCGAGCGCCCACGCGGAGGCCTCCGCGTCGTTCGCGGCGAGCGCGCGCGCGAAGTGTGCGAGCTCGACTTCGGTGACGCCGCGGTCGACGGTGATCGTCCCGCTCCGCGCGCCGAACGCGGGGTGCTCGAAGAGCGTCGTCCCCCCGAAGGCCACGTGTCCGGCGGCGATCGTGAAGGTGACCCGCGCGTCGTCCTCGAGGAGCTCGCCGAGCGCGCGGTAGGCTCGTGCGACCTCGCCCGTGCGCCGGGCGGCGAGCAGCGACTGCATCGCCGAGGCCGCGAGCGCGACACGGCTGGAGCGCGGAGGGTGGGTTCTCAGTGGCATGCGCAAGGGACTTCGCAAGCCACGGGCCAGGCGCGGATCGCCCGGAGCCGGCGCCGTCGTTCGGATTCGTTCGGCCTTCGTCCGGGCCGTGTTCGGGTGCGTTTCGCGGGGTTCGGACACCGAGGGCATCCCGACAGTTGATCCCTCGCGATCCGCGCCCTATGCGGTCGGACGATGACCGAAGTCGCGACGCTCTACCAATTCGAGCTCTGCCCGTACTGTCACAAGGTGAAGGCCGGCCTCGACCTCAAGGGGATCGCGTACGAGCGCGTCGAGGTGAATCCGATGAAGAAGACGGAGCTCCCGGAGCTCCCCGCGGACGCGCCGAAGAAGGTCCCGGTGCTCCGCCTCGGCGAGCGCACGGTCTTCGACTCGACCGACATCCTCGCGTTCCTCGACGAGGTCGTGCCCGACAAGACGCCGTTCATCCCGACCGACGACGCCGCCGCCGCGAAGAGCCGCGAGATCGAGCAGTGGGTCGACGACGAGCTCACGTTCGCGATGCCGACGGTCATCTACGGGACGTGGGGCGAGGCCGCGAAGGCCGCGCAGATCACCGCGCGCACCTCGAACTTCGGGCTCGTGCAAAACCTCGCAGTCCGCGCGGGCGGGTCGCTCATCATGCACCAGGTCGCGAAGCGCATCCTCAAGAAGCGCGGCAAGACCGACGCCCACGCCTGGATGAACGAGAACCTCGACCGCATCGAGGCCTGGCTCGGAGACGACGACTTCCTCACCGGCACCGCGCCGTCCCTCGCGGACGCCGCCGTCCACGGCGCCTTCACCTGCATCGCCGAGTTCCCGGCGTTCGCCAGCATCGAGAAGCGCCCGAAGTTGGTGGCGTGGTACCAGCGCGTCGCGGACCTCCGCGCGAACAACCGCCCCAACTAGCCGAGGCCGAGCTGCGGGCAGACGGCAGAACTCATCGGTGCGACGCTTCAGCGCCCGTTGCGCTCGGGAGATCTTGCTGCGGACTGGAAGCTATTTGCTGCGGGCTCCCGCTCTCAGCGACCAGCGGGCAGCCGGCAGAGCTCATCGGTGCGACGCTTCAGCGCCCGATGCGCTCGGGAGATCT
This sequence comes from bacterium, assembly GCA_030426505.1. Classification (GTDB taxonomy): domain Bacteria; phylum Myxococcota; class Kuafuiibacteriia; order Kuafuiibacteriales; family Kuafuiibacteriaceae; genus JAUHYN01. The sequence goes on from JAUHYN010000132.1 coordinate 8,865, forward strand.
TGCTGCGGACTGGAAGCGATTTGCTGCGGGCTCCTGGAACAGCCTCACCGCCCGAGCGTCCGCACCACGTCCGCCATCGCCGGGTCCTTCGCGACCTGCCCGTCCATCTTCACGCCGGCGCGCTCGAGCCCCACGAACAGCTTCGCCCGCGCGACCTGATCGCCGGTGAAGAACGCGCGCTCGACGAGATCGCGATCCACGAAGCCGCGCTCGATCGCGCCCTCGATCGTCGCGACCTCGTCCGGGTAGGCGGCCTTGCGCGCGACGAACGCCGAGGACAACTCCGCGCGCCCCGCGGCGTCGCCCTCGAGCGCGCGCGCCGTGAGGTACTCCGTGACGCCCTCGTTGATCGCCGCGCCGAAGAACTTCGTGAAGTCGTCGTCGGCTACGAGGTGAATCGCTTCGTGCGTGAGCGTGTGCGCGTCGTCGCGGCTCGTGTGGACGCGGTCGCCGTCGACGAATGCGATCGCGTCCGGGTCGCGGTCGACGCCGAGCTTCTTCGAGTAGGCCGCATGCGCCACGTCGAACCCAGCGGCGTCGTACAGCGTCGTGCGCTCCGGGAGCGTGTCGAGCAACGCCCGCTGATCCGCGGACAGCCGCGCGTCGAACGTCGACTCGATCCGGTCACGCGCGCCGGCGAGGTTCCGGTCGAGGTCGGTCTCGATCCCGTCCGTGAGGCCCTCGAGATCGAGCGCGGGGAGCTCGAACTTCGGGACCTCCGCCCGCACGCGTTCGCGCAACCGCGCGCGCACCGCGCTCTCCCCCGGGTGGACCTCGACCCGATCCGGCCCGGCGTCGCCCCGGTCCGGCCCGGCGTCGCCCCGAGCCGTGCGAGGCGGGGGCGGTTGTAGCGTGAGGCGCGGCGCGCTTCGTTCGGTGCGTGTCATGGCCCCTCGCCAAAGCAGGACCGATGCCAACCGCGCGGCCGCGCGCTTCGCGTCGTTTCCACGGCGCGAGGGCCCGGGGACGGCAGGACCTGCCGACGCCCCGCGGCCCGCCGGCAGACCTCGCGGGTCCTTGGCGAACGGCCCCGCGATGCCCTATGCTGCGCCACGCACGCTTACCTTTTTGTCTCGCACGCAAAGAGGTCTCCGCACTTGCTTCGACTCGATTCCCTCCGTCCCACTCCAATCCTGTTGATCCTCACGCTCGGCGCCGCCGGGTGTTCGCAAGACGATCTCCCGCTCGGCGGATGGTTCTCGGTCACGCCTACGGCTGTCGATTTCGGGACGATCGAAGTCGGCGAAGGCACGTTCGTCGATCTCACCATCACCAACAACGACGACGCGCCGATCGACTTCGTCGTCACGCGCGTCGAAGGCAGCGACGTCATCAAGTCGACCTCGGCCGAGCTCAGCGTCGCACCCGACGCCGACGCGAAACTCACGTTGATCTACGACCCGGACGAAGCCGGCACTCACCAAGCCGCCTTCCGCATCGAACCCACGGACGGGCGCCTCGCCCTCACCGTCCCTGCGCGCGGTGAGGCCATCGAGGGCCTCAACCCCGCGACGCTCTGCCCGCCGCGGATCACGCCGAACCCGGTGAGCTTCGGCAACGTCGTGGTCAACACGACGGACGTCATGGAAGTCCTCATCGAGAACTGCCACGACGAGGCGCTCACGTTCACCGTCGAGTCCGAATCGAACGTCCGAGTCTGCAGCGATAGCGCGAGCGAGACGTTCTGCGTCGAAGACGGCGAGATCACCGTCCCCGCCGACACGGACGCGACGCTCGAGGTCCGCTTCACCCCCGTCATCGCCGGCACCCGCGAACGGGCTGCCTTCACGCTCTCGCACTGCGACGATCCGGCCTGCACGAACGTCGTCCAGCTCGACGGCCTGGGCATCGACTCCGGCTTCCGCTGCCGACCCGCGGACCTCGACTTCGGCGCCGTCTCCCCCGGCGAGTGCGTCACGCGCACGGTCGAGTGCGAGAACATCGCGAACGAAGCGGTGAGCGTCGTGGGTTGGCAGAACATCAACGACAGCAGCCGACCGGGCAGCGACGACTTCGCGCCCGAGCCCTTCAGCGGCGGCGCGACTCGCCTCGAAGAGGGCGACACGGTCGAGATCGACGTCGCCTACTGCCCATCCGGCCTCGGTGAGGACACGGGTGGTCTGGGCATCGAGACGGACAACGCCACCCCCGCGCTCCGATCGATCTTCGTCCCGCTCACCGGGACCGGCGGCGGGCCCGACCTCTCCGTCCTCCCGACCGAGTGCCTGGACTTCGGCCTCGTCTCGACGTCGGCGCCCGCGCGCCGCGGCGTGCTCCTCCTGAACTCCGGATTCGACGTCGCCGAGGTCAACGGCATCACCGTCGACACCGCGCAGACCGGCGCGTTCTCATCGCCCGACGCCCAGGCGGCGGTCCTGCAGCCCGGCGAGGCGCTCGGCGTCACGATCGAGTTCCAACCGCAGTCGGAAGGGGTCGTCGAGTCCTCCGTCGTGTTCTCGACCAACGATCCCGACACGCCCGAGATCGAGGTCTGTCTGCGCGGCGAGGGCATCAACCTCCCGCCCTGCTCGGCCTCGGTGGTCCCGGGCGTGCTCGACTTCGGCGTCCTCCCGGTGCGCCGCGAGCACCGCCGCGGCGTCGAGTTCCGCAACGACGGCGCCGACGATTGCCTGATCACGAACGCCGCCATCGCGCTCGGATCGGACCCGGCGTTCCACCTCGTATCGGGACCGCACCGCTCCCAGATCGTCGCACCGGGCGCGGCCGCCGTGATCGAGGTCGGCATCACGCCGCTAGCCGCGGGGACCTATTCCGGCAGCCTCGACCTCGCCGTGTCGAGCCCCTCGACCCCGTTCCTCCAGATCCCGATCACGGCGACGGGCGCGGAGGGCGGGATGCTCGTCTCGCCGTCCGACCTGCGCTTCGGTCGCATCGAACAGGGCTGCGCCACCCGCGATCGATCGGTGCGTCTCCACAACCCGACCACGGCCCCGATCACGATCGAAGCGATCACCTTTACGCAGGCCTCGCGCGGCGCCTTCGTGTTCGGCGCGCTGCCGACGCTCCCCGCCACGATCCCCGTCGGCGGCGTCCTCGAGATCGACGTCGCATTCCACGCTGGCGGTGGCGCGTTCGCCGAAGCGATCCGCATCGCCGGCTCCGACAC
>JAUHYN010001297.1 GCA_030426505.1 bacterium
GAGCGGCGGCGGGTCGTCGTCCGAACCCGGGCCCGGTCCCCCGCACGCCGCCAACGTGACGACAACGGCGAGCGGGAGACCGGACCCACGAACATGCATCGTCTTGCTTCAGCGGAAACGGTCGGGGCGAATCACTTGCGACGGCGGCGCAGCATCAGCGCGAAGCCACACAGCGCGAGCGCTCCGAGCGAGACCGCGGCCGAGTGACGGCGCGTGGTCTCCTCGCAGCCGCAGCCGCTCAGATCGTTGAGGTCGTTGTGGCGCTGGAGGAGGTCGCCGATCGCATCGGAGTTGTCCTGGACCACGCGGTCCTCCGCGAGCTGCTCGATGCGCTCGGCGGCGGGCATCGCGTCGATCACGGAGAGGTCCGGCTCGAGCGAAGTGTCGTAGTAAATCGAGCGCCCGTCCTCGAGGATGACCTGCACGCCGGCTTCGCCCGGCGCGCCGCCGAGGCCGCAGTACTGGATCAGCTTCGCGGAGTGGACGTTCGAGACGTCCTCGAGGTCGCTGCGGTACGTGAACTGCGGGTCGAGCGTCATCTCCTTGGGGTCGAGGAGCGTGAACAGGCGCGTGAAGTAGTCGTTGCGGGTCATGATCTCCTGCGCGCGGCGGTCGGGCGCGAGGATCTTCGCGTCGATCTCGTCGATGAGCGCTTGCGGATCCTCGACGACCACGCCGCGGAAGTCCTCGGCCTGGCAACCGCGGTTGCACTCGCCGACGGCCGGATAGTGCGACGCGAGGAGCGCCTGCACGCCAGCGCGGCGCAAGATGCCTTGCGCTTGCAGCGCGTCGAGGAAATCGGCGAGGTCGGTCAGCGACGCGAAGGCGCCGAGGTCGAACTGCGAGCCGTCGTAGACCATGCCGTCGAAGATGTCCGGGGAGCCCGCGTACTCGGTGACGAACGCGTGGCCGGCGTCGGCCTCGTCGACCGCGCGCGAGATGACGTCGCGGTAGTTGGAGCCGAGCGTGAGCCAGTCGATCTTCAGGAGGTTCGGCTTCACGTGGAAGAAGTTCTGCGGGACGGCGCGGCCCTGGTCGGTGAACACGTACGTGGTGATCGGCATGTCCGTGTTCGCGGCCATCGCCGTCATGCGGATCGGGATGCAGGCCTCGAGCTCCGGCTTCGCCTCCGACGCCGTCATCTTCACTTCGATCGGCGTGATCTCACCGACGTCCTTGTCGTTGAGCAGCTTGAGCGCGACCAGCGTGTCGCCCTGCGCGAGGTACGGCGTGACCATCTCCATCATCTCGTCGGTCACGCGGAAGCCGTTCGTGACGAGCCAGGTCTGCACGGCCTCGGGGTCGCGGCCCTCGAGCACGACGGTGTCGTACGGGCCGACCTCTTCGCGCGAGATCACGTTGACGCCCGGGTCCTGCGCGTTCGGCGGGACGCCGCCGGCGCTCTCGGCGAACGAGTCGTCGAACGCGGAGGTCAGGCGAACGTCGTCGCAGTTACCGACGGTCTCGACCGACGACCACGTGAACCGCGGCGCGGTGAGCTGCTGCGCCGCGATGAAGGCCTGGCGCGAGCCGACCTCGAGGGACTGGGGCGCAGTCTGCAGGGGGAGCACCCACGCGAACTCTTCGGCGGCGCCCTGGTAGACGATGTTGATGATCGCCGTGACCTCGCGGCCCTCTTCGGCGACCTCGAAGATGATCGCCTCTTCGGCTTGGTTGACGGGGACGTTGGCGCAGAAGAGGCCGCCGCAGGCGTCGGCGGTGGTGGGGACGAGCGCGCTCATCGTGAGCGCGGCGGTCGAGGAAAGGACGAGGGCAGTGGTGCGTTTCATTCGATGAGGCCTCCCGAGGGTTCGGCCGCAGAAACGTAGCACCCCGCGGGCCACGGGCGCGTCGGAGACAAAACCCCGCGTTCCCGGGGATCTGTCTTGGCCGGCATCGCGAGTCCCCCTCGAACCACCGTAGGCCCCCGCCGGAACCCTCTCAGATGTCTGAAGCGTGGGTGGTCAGCGCGCCCCTGGGATCCAGCTCTGACGGAGTCAGCGCGCCCCTGGGACTGGCGCATTCTGGACGACGTACACGGAGTTCGGGGTGGTGATCAGGAGGGACGAGAGGGCCTGGCCCACGAACGCGACGTTCGTCGCGGCGTCCGGGGTCACGATGACCCCGAAGTACGCTCCGTCCGAACCGAACACCTCCACGCCCGCGCTCGACGCGACGTAGAGGTTGTCCATCGTGTCGACCGTGATGCCCTGCGGCGCGCCGCTCACCGACTCCGCGACCACGCGCTCGTTCGACAGCGAACCGTCGGCGGCGACGTCGAACGATCGAATCAAGCCGTCCAGGCGATCCGACATGTACAGCTGCCCCTCGTTCACCGAGAACGCGAGGCCCGCCGGCTCGAACGAACGCAGCCCCTCCCACTCGG
>JAUHYN010000133.1 GCA_030426505.1 bacterium
CCCCGCCAGCGTCTCCTAGTCACGGCGCGCTCCTTCGACATTCTGCGCGCGACTTCCGCGACGATCGGCCAGTGATCGCTGAACGCGAGGTCGTCGTCATACCGCGAGAGCGTCTTCGTGGCGCGCGGCTCGAAGTGGTGCGACGCGAGGATCCAGTCGATGCGCACCGCGTTCGCGAGCCAACACTCCTGACCCGGGCAGCGTAGCCGCGCGGGGCGCTTCGAATGCAACTCGGCTTGCACGTCCTGGAGTTGGTCCGTGAGTGCGGCGTACGTCGTCGTCCGCATTCCGGTCGCCCACGCGGGCGCTTCGTCCCAGGTCTGCTCCGTGAACGGTAGCGCGTTGAAGTCGCCGGTGACGATCGTCGGTGTCTTCGGATAGCGCGCCTCGATGCGCGCGCGGAGGAGCCGCGCGGAGGCTTCGTTGACGAGGCGGTCGCCATCGAAGTGGGTGTTGCAGAAGACGAGGGCGCGCCCGCCGTCGTGCCGGTCGGCGAGCTCGGCGCACGAGACGGAGCGCGGGCCGTCGCCGCGACTCGGGCCGGCGCGGGGGAAGTCGTCGGAGCGAGGCGTGTCCGGCGTCGAGCTGAGCCAGAAGTGATGCGTTCCGAGGAGCGCGTAGCGCGCGGTGCGGAAGAAGAGCATCGAGTCGTGTTGCTCGGGTTCGAGCTTCGTGGCGACGGAGACGCGCGTGTAGTTCGTGAGCGCGGCTTCGAGGTCGGCGACCTGGGAGGCCATCGCTTCTTGCGTGCCGATGAGATCGGCGTCGACCCCGTGGAGCAGGGCGAGTGCGCCGGGGCGACGGTGGACCCAGGCCTCGGCGCCGACGGCGGCGGGATCGTCCCAGCGGAGGTTGAAGGTGAGGACGGTGTGCGTCGGGGCTTCGTGGGGGGCGGGCGCCGGGGATGAACGGTCGCGCGGGCTCGAGTCGGGCGTGGTCGCGGTGGCGATCGGTTCGATCGGCTCGGCGGGCTCACACGCGGCGAGGGCGAGGGCGAGAGCAAAGGCGCGCACGGGGGCGCCGAGAGCAAGCGAGGCGCCAACGAGATCGCGAGCCCAACGAAATTCGCCGCGGCGGGACGTGCGAGCAATGACGTGGGCTTCGCGTCACGACCCGTTTTCGAGCGAGGCAACGCGTTCGTCCGGCGTTCGTTCGAGTCGTCCGAGACGTTCGGTTTTGCGATGATCACGAGCGGCGTGTGCGCGCGCGATCCACTTGGCGTTCGTCGGCACACCTCGCTACGCTCGCGCGCCGTCTGAACGATGACGTTCGAATGAGGCGGCGTTTCGAGGAGGCGCGATGCGTTGGCTTTCTGGGTGTGTGGTGATGGTGGTCTTCGCGAGTGGAGGCTGTCGCTCACGGAACGAGGCGCCCAGCACGGAGCCGCGCATCGTCCTGCGTGACTCCGAAGGGCGAGAGCTGACCGCGGCGGACCTGCGCGAGGTTCAGGGCCCTGTCCCGTTCGAGTTGGTGGGAGGTACTTCGGTGCCGGCCGAGGCGAAGCGCCTCCATCAACGCGCGCGTGAGGCCGGCGCGCGAGGCGACTACGCGGAGGCGCTCGGTCTCCTCCGCTCCGCGCAGGAGTTGGCGCCCGAGTGGCCGTATCCAGTTTACGACGCGGCCTTCACGCTCTTGCTCCAGAAGGACTACGAGGCCGCGCTCGCCGCCTACGAGGAGACGATCGGCCTCGCCCCGCGCGGCTTCTTCACTGCGATCACGGCCGCGCACACATTGAAGCGCGAGCGTGACGGAGAGCTCCCGGTCGGGACGTACGCCGGCTACGTCGCGCTGGAGTGGGTCTCGGACCGCGCCGCGCACGATCGCGCCGTGCGTGAGATGACGGAGAAGCTCCCGTCCTTCGCGCCGGGTTGGTTCCGCTGGGCGAACACGTTGGAAGATCCGCGCGCGAAGCTGGATGCAATCGAGCGAGGGCTCGGCGCGGGACCGGACCGCGAGACGCTCGGGATCCTGCTCGTCAACAAGGCGCTCGCCCTCGAACGGAGCGGACGACGTGAAGCCGCGATCGAGCTCCTGACGAACACCGCGCTGGATCCTGCGTCTACGCTCGCGACCGAACACATGGCGAAGCTCTCGCTGGCGCAGCTGCTCTGAGTCACGCCACGCTTCGCGTCGCTACGCCGGGCGCCGGGCGCCGCGTCGCCTTTGCCGTCGCTCGGTACCACGCCGCGAGCCGCGTCGGCGGGACGCCGAGGTGGTACAGCGTGATCAGCGCGAGGTTGAACGCGAGCTGTCGGCGCGGGCCGCGCGCTTCGTAGCGGCGTGTGGATGCGACGACGGTCGCGGGGAGCTTGTGGATCCGCGCGCGGGCGCGGAGGCGCTCGAGGTAGTGCACGTCTTCGAAGAGGGGCCACGCGGGGACGCCGCCGACGCGCTCGTGCAGGTGTCGTCGAACCAAGATCCCCTGGTCGCCGAAGCTCGTCCACGCGGAGTCGAAGCGGCCGAGCCAACTCGTCACGCGGTACGCGAGCTCGGGCCGGCGGTAGTCGAGGTGCAGCGTGGCGGCGTCGATCGCGTCGCTCTCGAGAGCGGCGCGGATCGCGTCGCCGGCGCCGGGCTGGAGGGTACAGTCGGCGTGCAGGAACAACAGCCAGCGACCCTCGGCGACCTCGCTCCCGACGCGGCACTGCGGGCCGCGACCGCGCGGCGCCGCGACCACGCGGGCGCCGAGGGCGCGCGCGATCTCGATCGTCGCGTCACGGCTCCCCCCGTCGGCGACGATGACCTCCGCGCCTGGCAGCTCGCGTTGGATCGCGGCGAGGCAGCCTTCGATCGCTGCGGCCTCGTTCAGCGTCGGGACGACGACGGAGACGTTCATCGGTCGCGCTCCGGCCGCGGCGCGAACGGGTGCGGTACGACGTACGACGCGCTCCACTTGAAGTAGCCCCCCGCCGCCTCGTACTCGGCGCGCCGCTCGGGCTCGATCACGTCGCGGCGGGTGAAGGCGATCTGTCCCCCGAAGCCGTGCAGGCGCACGTCGATCGAGATGAGCCAAGCCATCGCGCGCTCGATCCAGATCGGATCGCGGCGCGTGCCGACGTACTCGCCCCCGAAGTACGTGCGCGTGATGGGCGGGCGCACCAGGCGATCGGTCTCGCCGCGCAAGAGCGCGAGCGTGTCCGTCATCCACGCGCCGTTGATCGTGCCGATGGCAGGGAAGGGCGCGACGTTGCCCCAGAGCACCGGCTTCTTGGTGGGGCCGTTGCCGTTCGAGAACCACGGGATGAGCATTCGCACCGCGCCGATGCAGTGGGCGTAGTCGAGGGGATCGTAGTCGCGCTCGCGGAAGACGAAGGTGACTTCGCGGCGCTCCTCGCGCGCGAGGCGGAGCAGGTCGCGGCGGAAGCGTGGGTCGGTGAGGTGGAAGACGAGGTCGCCGAAGTCGTCGAAGACGAGGTACGCGCCGTTGTAGTGGACGGCGCCGTGCAGGTAGTTCACGGCGTGCGGCATGCGCCGCTTCTTCCCCTGCGGGATCTCTTCGTCGGCGGTGGACTTCTTCGTCATGCGCGCGAGGAACGCGCCGACGCCTTCGACGACGCGGCGATCGGAGGCTTCACAGGCGTCGGGGCGGCGCGACGGCGAGCGGTACGCGATGTTGTGAGCCCAGACGGTGTCGTCGTGCCCGGGGCGCGCGCCGGTGACCCACGGGTGATCCGGCGCGAGCATCCCGCTCTTCATCTTCTTGATCAGGTACACGACGACGCCCGACTCCCACGCGACGAGCATCCACATCCGCGCCGTGCAGTACGCGACCCAAGTTACGTGTGCGATCGCTTCGAGCGGTGTCCGTCGGTTCGTGATCGCGGTGACAGCGGGCCGAAGAGGAGCGGGAGCCATGCTCGCGGTAATGCACGGCCTGGTCCAAGCCGCGGGCGCGCGTCGGTCGGCGCTTCGTGCGTACCGAAGAGCCGATCCCACAGCAACGTGGTGCCTCCGAAGTTGCGCACCGCGAACGCGCCTTCACGGTGGTGGAGTCGATGCGCGAGCGAAGTGTGGAGGAGCGCGCCGCCCTTCACGGGGACGCGCGTGTGTTGGAGGAACGTCGCGGTCTGACCCACCACACCCGCAAACGCGATCACGCTCGGCGGCGCGCCGAGCAACATGACCGGCGCGGTCGTGCAGAGCTGGAAGAACAGCGTGTCGACCGGATGGAACCGGAGCGCGTTGAGCCAGTACAGCGCGCGGACGCTGTGGTGGATCTCGTGGAAGCGGTAGAGGGCGCCGTTCGCATGCACGAACCGGTGGGCCCAGTACGCGGCGAAGTCGCCGAGCACGAACGCCGCCAACGCCTGGAGCGCCCACGGCGCGTGGACGGGCCACAGCGCGCCGGTCACGGAGGCGAGCCGAATCGCGAGCGCGGCCGCGCCGGTGGCGACGAGCGCGGGGGCGATCGGCGTGAGGAGCGCGAAGGCGAGGTCGGCGCCGCGGTCTTCGGGAGGCGCCGCGGGCTCCGCGGCGGCGAGGTGGCGCTCGGCGAGGGTGACGAGGGCGACGACCGGGGTGATCGCGAGGAGGAAGGCGAGCTCGGGGGCGACGAACGCGAGCGCGGAGACGTACGCGGTGATCGCGAGCGTGAGGACGCCGAGGTGGAACGCGATCACGGTCGGGTGGAGAGCAAGCGGCGTGCGCGACGGGGCGCGGGGCAAAAGGGGGTGGGGTGCCACGCGGGCTACGCGCCGTCCGATGCCCATTCGTATCCCCCGATGCGGCTCTCGGCTCTCGGCTTCCCCGTGGCCTGCTCTTTGGTTCGAGTCCGGTACGGGGGACGCGGACAGGGAATCAGGACGTCACATCGGGGGATGCGAATTCGAATGAGATCGGATCGAGCGGGGGCGGCTATGATGGAGCCGTGGCTACTCGCGTCCCCGGCGGCGGCGTCGCCAAGAACCCGTTCGGCCCCACCTGGGTCGGCGGGAAGGAGCAGGCGCAGTCGCTCGGCGACCAGGTGCAGGACAGCCTGTTCGGGCGCCCCAAGCCGCCGGTGCTCGACGAGGACGACGTCGAGATCAGCGCGCTCATGGCGCGGCTGCACGTGTACCGCAAGAAGCTCGCGCGCCTCGTCGGCGACGCGGAGTCCGACTACGACCTGTGCCTCTCGGCCGGGACCATCGCGGCGATCGACGGCGAAGGGATGATCTACGTCGGCCGCGAGTTCCTCCTCGGCAAGGCCGAAGAGGTCGACACGCAGGTCGGCGTCATTGCGCACGAGATCGGCCACCGCCCCAAGCGCTGGAACGAGTACCGCGAGGCGCGCCCGCAGACGCAGGCCGAGCTCGCGGACCTCTGTCGCCTCGAGGAGACGCGCGCCGACTACTTCGCCGGCCACGCGCTCGCGCAGCTCGGGTTCGAGTGCGAGCCGCTCTGCGCGTTCCTGATCGGGATGCAGGTGCATCCGCACCCGGAGTACTTCTCCGCCGACCTCCGCGCGAAGACGATCCGCGAAGCCCACGCCGCGGGCCTCAGGAAGAAGACGAACCTCAAGAAGTTCTTCCCGGAGCTCGCGCGGATGACCTCGGCCTCCGGCGATCTCGGCGACGGCTGAAATGGGGCTTCAGCGCGTCCGGATCACCACCTTGCCGATCACCTCGCGTCGCTCCAACGCGAGCAGCGACTCGTGCGCGTCTTCGAGCGCGTACGTCTTCGACACCACCGGCGCGATGCGCCCCGCCTCGCGCCACGCGATCAGCTCTTCGAGGTGCGCCCGGTTGCGCTCGATCTCGCGCGCGGCGAACGAGCCCCAGAACACGCCGACCACCTGGCACCCCTTGAGGAGCACGAGGTTGAACGGGAGCTTCGGGATGTCGCCTGCGGCGAAGCCCACCACGAGGTAGCGCCCCTCCCACGCGATCGCGCGGAGCGCGGGCTCGGCGTAAGGGCCGCCGACCGGATCGTAGATCACGTCGGCGCCGCGGCCGTCGGTGAGTTCCTTCGTGCGCGCCTTCAGATCTTCGGTCGTGTAGTCGATCGTCGCGTCGGCGCCGGCCTCGAGGCACGCGGCGCGCTTCGCTTCGCTCGACGCCGCGGCGATCACCTTCGCGCCCATCGCCTTGCCGATCTGGATCGCGGCGATGCCGACGCCGCCCGCCGCGCCGAGGACGAGGAGCGTCTCGCCCGCCTTCAGCGCGGCGCGATCCTCGAGCGCGTGTTTCGACGTCGCGTAGGTGAGGAGGAACGCGGCCGCGTCGTCGTCACTCATGCCGTCCGGGATCTTCAGCGTCACGAGCGCCTCCGCGACGACCTGCTCCGCGAACCCGCCCCACGGCACCGTCGCGAACACCCGATCGCCGACCGCGAAGCCCTCGACCCGCTCGCCCACCGCGCTCACCACGCCCGCGACTTCGTTGCCCGGTGAGAACGGGAACGGTGGCTTGAACTGATAGAGCCCTTGCACCATCAACAGGTCCGGGAAGTTCACGCCGGCAGAATTCACGTCGATGCGCAGCTGCGTGGGCCCGGGCTCGGGCGAAGGGACGTCCTCGACCACGAGGTCGGACGGAGGACCGAACTGCTTGCAGAGCACCGCTTTCATGAGGCGCGGAGCATAACGAACCTCCGGGACACGCGGTATGCTCCCGCCCCGTGATCGCCCGGTTGCTCGGCATCCGCAGGGAAGACCGCCGCGACACGCTCGTCGCGTTCGCGGTCCTCGCCGCGATGATGTCGGGCCACGCGCTCCTCGAGACCGCCCGCGACGCCCTGTTCCTCGCCAAGCTCGACGCCGACAAGCTCCCGCTCACGTACATCGCGATCGCCGGGCTCGCGCTCGTGGTGGGGGCGCTCAACCGCCGCCTCCTCGCGCGCTTCTCTCCGCGCCGCCTCCTCGCCGCCACGCTCCTCGCCGGCGCCGCGATCACCTCGGCGTTCTTCGTGCTCCTCGACCCCGCCGATCCGGTCGCGCTCGGCGCCTTCTATGTATGGGTCGGCCTCCTCGCGACGATGGTCGTGCTGCAGTTCTGGCTCCAGCTCGCCGCCGTGTTCGACGTGGGCCAGGCGAAGCGCGTCTTCTCGATCGTCGGCGCCGGCGGACTGGTCGGCGCGACCGCGGGCTCGCTCGCGGCGAGCGTCGTCCTCGCCGTCGCCGACGCGCGCATGTTGATGCTCGCCGCGGTCGTGTGTTTCGTCGCGGCGGCGATCCTCCCCGCGGGGTTCTCGAAGCCGCCCGAGCCCGCCGCGCCTCGGCGCGCCGCTCCGCGCGAACGCGCGCGGCCACTCCGCAGTCCGTACCTCGGTCGCTTGTTCGTCGTCGCGCTCGCGTCGGCGGTGTTGATCACCGGCGTCGACTACCTCTTCAAGGCTTCGGTCGCCGCCGAGTACTCGGACGCCTCCGGACTCGGCGTCTTCTTCGCGCGCTTTTACGCGGTCATCAACGCGATCTCCCTCGTCGTCCAGCTCGCGCTCGCGCCGCGTCTTCTCCGCACGCTCGGCGTCCACCGCACGTTGCTGCTCCTCCCGTTCGCGATGTTGTTCGGGGCGGTGGGCTTCGCGGTGGTCGGCGGCCTCGTCCCCGCGGTCCTCCTCAAGAGCGCCGACGGCGCGCTGCGGCACTCGGTCAATCGCACCGGCAACGAGATCCTCTACCTCCCGCTCGCCTCCGACGTCCGCGCGCGCTTCAAGAGCTTCGTCGACGCCGTCGGGCAACGCGGCGGGCAGGCGCTCGCCTCGGTCCTCCTCCTCGGCGCCACGTTCGTCGGCGCGCAGCATCAACACATCGCCGTCGCGCTCGTCGTGCTCGCCGGCGTGTGGCTGATCGCCGTGCGCAGCATCGAGCCGCACTACCTCGAGCTGTTCCGCCGCCAGCTCCGCGAAGGGAAGGTCGACACCAACATCCCGGTCCCCGAGCTCGACCTCGGCTCGCTCGAGGCGCTCGTCGCCGCCCTGTCGTCGCCGGACGACAACGAGGTCGTCGCCGCGCTCGACATGTTCGAGGCGTTCAAGAAGACGAACCTCATCCCCGCGTTGATCCTGTTCCACCCGTCGTCCGCGGTCGTCCGCCGCGCGTTCGATCTGTTCTACGCGACCGAGCGCACCGACGTCCTGCGCGTCGCCGAGCGCCTCCTCGAACACCCCGAACCCGACGTCCGCGCCGCCGCGCTCCGCATCTTCGCGTCCGCGGGCGCGCAGGACGAAGCGCGGCTCGCCGAGTGCGTACACTCCGAGCACCCCGAGCTCCGCGCGGTCGCGCTCGCGTGGCAAGCGCGGCGCGGGCTCGCGTCGGACGAAGCCGTACGTGCCGGCCTCGATCGCCTCGTCACCTCCGAAGACGTGCGCGATCGCCTCGCCGCGGTCTACGCCGTGCGCGACGCGCCGCCGCGCTTCGCCGACGTCGCGCTCCGCCTCGCGGAGGACACCGACTACGCCGTCCCGCCGCGCGTCGCGCTCGCGATGGCGGAGGCGCCCACGCCCGAATACCTCCCCGCGCTGGTCCGGCTGCTCGCGCACCGCTCCGGTCGCGGCGCCGCGCGCGTCGCGCTGGTGAAGCTCGGCGCGCCGGCGCTCGACGCGCTCCAGGCCGCCCTCGAAGATCCCACAGCTCCGCGCCCCGTTCGCCTCCACGTCCCTCGGACGCTGTCGCGCTTCGACGAAGTGCGCGCGTGGGACATCCTCCTCGCGCGCCTCCTCGTCGAGCAGGACGATCGGGTCCTCTTCAAGATCCTCCGCGCGCTGACGCGGATGCGGATGGACGGGCGCGACGGCGCGTTCGATCGCGGCGTCCTGATCGAGCGCACCCAGCGCTTGGTCGAGCAGGCGGTGACCGCGCTGTCCTGGCGGCTGTGCATCGCGCGCTACCTCGAGTTGTACGCTTCCGCGAAGACGCCCGCCGCGCAGCTCCTCTTGCAGCTCACCGAGGAGAAGGAGTCCGGCGCCATGTACCGCGCGTTCCGGCTGCTCTCGGTGATCGAGCCCGGCGACGACTTCCGGATGATCTACTTCGGCCTGCGGAGCGAGGACGCGAAGACCCGCGCGTCGTCGCGCGAGCTCCTGTCGCACGTCGTCGAACCCCCGCTCCGCGATCTGTTGCTCGCGATGGTCGACGACGTGTCGGACCGTCGCCGCCTCGAAGCGACCCGCGTCGCCTTCGAGCCGCCGCACCGCGAGGCCTTCTGGGCCGCCGCCGCCGAGGGCGCGAACGATGACGTCCACCGCGTCTACGCGACGGTCCTCCGCGACATCCTCGACGACCCGAACCTCACGCTGCGCGGCGTGACCGGTCACCACATCACCGAGCTCGATCTGAACGAACTCGCTCCGGACGATCGCCGGTCGGTCGACGACGTCAATTCGCTCACCACGCTCGCGGTCCGCGCGACCGGGCTCCTCACCAAGCGTCGCCGCCCGGTCTCGGCGGCGACTTGGCAGCCGCAGTAGGAGGCACGCACGTGGTCGCGGTCAGCTCCTCCACGAACGTCCAGCGGATGCTCACGCTCCGTACGTTCCCCGCGTTCACGGCGCTCGCGCCCGACGAGCTCGTCATCCTCGCGGAGCACTGCACCGATCACGTCTTCTCCGCGGGCGATGTGATCCTGAAGAGCGGCCTGCCGGTGCCCGGGCTGCACCTGGTGGTCGAGGGCAAGGTGCAGATCCTCCGCGACGGCAAGCCGTACCGCCTGATGAAGGAGCGCGAGTCGGTCGGCGGTATCGCCTCCCTCACGCAGGACCCGCGCGGCGTCGACGCCGTCGCGCTCGAAGACACCACGACGCTCGCCCTCACACGCGAGAGCATGGAGGACGTCTTCGAAGACAACTTCAGCATCATGCTCGCGGTGATGCAGGTCCTCGCGCGGACGCTCGTGGAAGCGCGACAGCTCCGCGGCCCGGACGCCGGCTTCGCCTCCGACGCGGAACACGCCGGCCCGCACCGCGACGCCCCGCTCGAACTGATGGATCGGATCTTCTTCCTCACGCGGACGCTCGGCTTCTCCGGCGCGAGTATCGAGACGCTCGCGGAACTCGCGCGCGACGCCGAGGAAGTGCGCTTCGAAGCCGGCGAAGTGTTGTGGAGAGTAGGCGACCCCGCGGAGGACTTCGTGTGCCTCTACAGCGGCCTCACCGACTGCGCGACCCGCGACGACGGGCAGCGCTTCGTGCTCGGCGCGGGCTCGACCGTCGGCGGGATGGACGCCCTCGCCACCGACCCGCGTTGGTACAGCGTGACGGCGCGGACGGATCTCGTCGGCCTGCGCGTGCGCATCGCCGACTTCTTCGACCTGTTCGAGGACAACATCGAGATGTCGATGGCGATGATGCGCACGCTCGCGTTCGCGATCGAGCGCCAGTACGAGGCGATGATGGCGGAGCGCGGCTGAACGCTTCTACGGGTGGATCGTCACCGCGCCGGTCCGCCCGTCGACCGTCACCGTCATGCCCGTCTCGAGGCGCTGCGTCGCGACCGACGTCGCGACCACCGCCGGCACGCCGTGCTCGCGCGCGATGATCGCCGCGTGCGACAGCGCGCTCCCCGCGTCGGTCACCAACGCGCCCGCGCGCGAGAAGTAGACCGCCCACGACGGCGTGGTGATCGGACAGACGAGCACCTCGCCCGTGCGGAGCCGATGCAGATCGTCGGCGTTCATCACCACGCGGACGCGACCCGTATAGGTCCCGGGCCCCGCGCCGATCCCGACGAGCGCCTCGCCCTCTTTCGGGGGCGGCGGCGGTGACATCTCCGCCGCCATCGCCCAGAGGATCGCGCCGTTCAGCCGGCGCGCGGGTTCCGGGAGCCCGCGGATGTCCGGCGGCGGGGGCTCGCGCCGCCCGTAGAACGCCGGGCCGCGGTGCGCGCGCACCCACGCCATCTCGCGCCGTCGACGATCCGCGCGCGGCGTGAAGTCCTCCTGCGACGACCCGAGCGAATCGAGCTCCCCCAGCTCGAGGTACGCGACGTCCTCCGCGCGCCACAGCCGACCGCGCGCGGTGAGGCGCGCCCCGATCTCGAGCGCGGCGCGTCGGATGAGGCCGCCGGGCAGGCTGTCGGTGTAGACGATGTTGTCCTCGCGGATCGGGTACACGAACTCGGCCGCGGCGAGGGCGTCGTCGAAGCGCGCGCGGAGCTCCGGCGCGAGGTGGTCGCGCGCCTCGCGGATCGCCGCTTGGCGCCGCGCCTCGAGATCTTCGGCCGAGCGCTCCTCGAGGAGATCGCGCAACAGCTCGGCGACGCGTGAGGGCTGCTCGACGAGGCTGAACAGCCCGGGGTCGTAGCCGATGCTCCGGAAGCCCCAGACGTGCATCCACGCCGACAGCGCGTCGGCGATCGGGCGATCGATCTCGGCGAGCGCTTCGACGAAGTCCCATCGCGCCGCCTCCACGATCGCGCGCGCGTCGGGGCGCGCGGCGATGCGCTCGGCGATCGCGCGGAGCTCGCGCGTCGGCGCGGAGCTCGCGCGCGAGAGCCCCTGCAGGAGCGCGAGGGTGTCGACGTCGGTCCAGCCGTCGCGCGTCGCGCAGATCGTGTGCAGGTCGTGGATCGCGACGAGGTACGGGATGAACAGGCGGAAGTGGACGTCCATCGCTTCGCTCGCGAACGCGCGGCACGCGGCGAGGTGTGCGAGGAGCGCGTCGTCGTCGAGCGCCGAGAGGTCGACCTCCCTCAGCGCGGTGATCTTCGCCGCGAGCGTGTCGCGTACGCCGCCGTCCCACGAGCGCGCGACCTCGTCGAGCTTGCCGGACTCGACGATCTGCCGGGCCTTCGCGAGCTTCTTCCGGATCGGCGGCGCGACGCGCGCGACGATCGCGAGCAACCACCACGGCGGCGGCGCGCCCGACTCGGGGAGGAAGCGCGAGTAGCACTCGTACCCGATGACGCGCACCTCCATCTGCTCGGGCATCAGGCCCCACTCGTCGAACATTCGATTCGTGGGCTCGGCGAAGAGTGAGCAGTAGGTCGTCGCGCCGAGCGGGGTCACCGGACCGGGGAAGTGTGAGGCGTCGCGCG
>JAUHYN010000134.1 GCA_030426505.1 bacterium
TCGGGCGCAGGGCGAGGTCTACGTCAGTCACAAACGGTACGACCACTGGCCGAGAGGTCGGGGGGCGCTCGACCGACCCGTCATGTGGGCGCCTACCCATGCTCTCGGAGAAGCGCTTCTCCACATCGTCAGCGCGCTCGACATCGAGACCCGCGACGTCACGAGGGCGCTCGAGAGGCTTCACGCGCGTCGCACCGGGGTCATCGCTGATGTGGTGCCGCGGCTTCCGGGCGATCCTCCAGCCCCTGGCCTTCGAATCGATCTTCAGTCGCTCGACGAGGCGGACGACCTCATCGGTGAGATCGAGCTGAGCGAAAGCCGCTCCTCCTTGTCGGTGTCAGACCTCTCGGGGGAGGTGCGGGAGATCGCGTGGACGCCCTTCGTGCCGCTCCGGGCCGTGGTGCGGTGGGATGCCTTGCCGTCCGAGGCCGTCGACCGTCGACTCCAGCGGCGCGGCGAAGATGACAGCCGTGAACCCCCCGATCCCCGCGAGCGACCCGAGCGCAGCGAGCGAGAGCGCGTCGGCCCCGCGACCGAGTGCGCGCGCAGCCCACGCGAAGCCGACGAGGGTCCCGCCGGCCATCAACGCCGTCAACAGCGTCGTAGCCGAGACGCTCAACGCCAAGATCTCTCCGCCGTACGGCTCGAGCAGGATGTCTTGCATGTTGAAGCCGGCCGTCCCGAACGCGACCACGACGAGCAGTCGAATCGCCGGGCCCGTCTTCTCGAGCGCGTCCCACGACTCACGGAAGGTCGGGCGCGGCCGGTCCTTGTCCGTCTGCTCGGGGTTGCGCGGCTCCTGCTTCCAGAGCGCGAAGATGTTGAGCGCCATCGTCGCGACGGCGGCACCCTGGATGACCTGGATGAGCTTGATGTGGTGGAACTCGCGAAGCACCACGCCGAACACCAGCGCGCTGATCACCATCCCGACGAGCAACATCACGTACAGCAGCGCGACGACGCGCGGTCGCGATTCCTCCGGCGCGAGGTCCGTGGCCAACGCGATGCCGGCGGTCTGGGTGGTGTGCAGACCGATCCCAACGAGGAGGAAGGCGAGCGCCGCCGCGACCTCTCCCGCGTACGGGAGCGCGGCGGTCCCGGTCCCCGACAGCACGAGCAGAGCGAACGGCATGATCGCCAGGCCGCCGAATTGAATGAGTGTCCCCATCCAAACGTACGGCACGCGCCGCCAGCCGAGCACGGAGCGGTGGTGGTCCGAGCGGAAGCCGATGAGTGCGCGGAACGGAGCGAAGACGAGTGGCAACGACACCATCGCCGCGACGAGCCACGCCGGGATCCACAGCTCGACGATCATGACTCGATTGAGCGTGCCGTTGAGGAGCACGATGGCGCCACCGACCGAGACCTGGAACAGCGACAGGCGCATCAGACGACCGAGCGGGAGTTCGACGGTCGCGGCGTCGGCGAACGGCAACAGCTTGGGCGTCACGCGGCGCCACGCCTCGGCGAACTTCATGCGCGGACGACCTCCATCGC
The DNA here is from genome assembly GCA_030426505.1 of bacterium. GTDB lineage: Bacteria > Myxococcota > Kuafuiibacteriia > Kuafuiibacteriales > Kuafuiibacteriaceae > JAUHYN01. Next base: position 1,498 of record JAUHYN010000134.1, read on the forward strand.
CTGAGAGATGTAGAACGCGCTGTCGATGCGCTCCGTGCGTTCGGCCCGCCACTCCTGGAGCGACTCGGAGCGCTCGATGAGGCCGCGGATTCTCCGTTCGGCGATCGGCTCGATCGCCGGCGCGCGCTGGCCGCGTGGGAAGAGGCGCCCCACCAAGTGCATCACCGAGAGGAGGAAGGTGCGCGGCGCGAACGTGAAGACGAGACTCGTGTCCACGCGCGCGGCCAAGCGACCGACCATCGCGGCCATGTCCGGGCCCTCGTAGTGGATCAGGGAGTCCATCGCCACGGCGTGATCGAAGCGACCGAGCGCCGGGTCGAGCATGTCGCCGACCCGAAACTCGATGCGCCCCCCCCTCGGCCCGAGGTCACGCGGAATGCGCTCGCGCGCGAGCTCGATCAACGTGGGCGACAGATCGATCGCGACCACTTCCGCGCCCCGCATCGCGGCCTCCACGGCGAAGGCGCCCGTCCCGCACCCCGCGTCGAGGATGCGTCGCCCGCTCAGATCCTCCGGGAGGTATTCGAGCATCGTCGAGCGCATGCGGTCGCGGCCCGCGCGCACGGTCGCGCGTATCCGGCCCACCGGACGATCCGAAGTCAGCTTCGCCCACGCGTCCGATGCGGTGCGGTCGAAGTACGTCTCGAGCTGAGTGCGTCGGAGCAGATAGGTTGGGCTGTCCATCAATCGAACCCCAAGAAGTCGAAGATGTCGCGGTCCTTCATGGCTTCCGCGAGGAGTGGTTCGGTGCCCGCCCACAGGCGCGCTGCGAGCTGCAGATACTCCGCCTGGACCGCCTCGAGCTCCGGCGACGTCTCCATCTCGAACAACGTCGACTTCTTCAGCCGGCTCCGTCGAATGACGTCGAGGTCCGGGAAGTGCGCCAGGCGATCGAGGCCAATCTTCTCGTTGAAGCGATCGATCTCGTCGGTCGCCGCGCTGCGATTCGCGATGACGCCGCCTAGACGTACCTCGTAGTTCTTCGCCTTCGCTTGAATCGCCGCGACGATTCGGTTCATCGCGAAGATCGAGTCGAAGTCGTTGGCGGTCACGATCAACGCGCGCTGCGCGTGTTGGAGCGGCGCCGCGAAGCCACCGCACACCACGTCGCCGAGCACGTCGAAGATCACGACGTCGGTGTCCTCGAGCAGGTGGTGTTCCTTGAGGAGCTTCACCGTCTGGCCCACGACGTACCCGCCGCAGCCCGTGCCGGCCGGCGGTCCGCCCGCCTCCACGCACATCACGCCGTTGTAGCCCTCGTAGACGAAGTCTTCGGGACGCAGCTCCTCGGTGTGGAAGTCCACGGTCTCCAAGACGTCGATCACGGTCGGCATCAGCCGTTTGGTCAGCGTGAAGGTCGAGTCGTGCTTCGGGTCGCAGCCGATCTGCAAGACGCGCTTCCCGAGCTTCGAGAACGCGACCGACAAGTTCGATGACGTCGTGCTCTTCCCGATTCCGCCCTTGCCGTAGACCGCGAACACCTTCGCGCCCTCGATCGCGACGTCGGCTCCCGGGTGGAACTGCACGCTGCCTTCACCGTCGCCGCGACCGATGCCTACCGGCGCCTTAGCGGTGTGTCCCTGAATCTGTACGAGTTCTGTCACGTGTCTTCTCTCGCCTTCCTCGTTACGCCGCGGGCGCGCTGATGCCCTCGAGGCGATCCTCGAGCTCTTCGCCCGCCATCCTGAGTGCCTCGAGCATCGACGAATCGGGCCGCCAGTAGGCCCGGTCCTGGGCCTCGAGGAGTCGATTCGCCAGCTTCGCCGAGGCCTTCGGGTTCAGCTTCGCCATGCGCTCGCGCATCTCGGGATCCAAGACGAACGTGGTGGAGAGCTGCTCGTACACCCACGGCGCGACCTGCCCGGTCGTCGCGGACCACCCCATCGTGTTCGTGACGTGTGCTTCGATCTGACGCACGCCCTCGGCGCCGTGCTCGAGCATCGCCTCGTACCACTTCGGGTTGAGCGTGCGCGTCCGGCTCTCCAAGGCGACCTGCTCGTCGAGCGTCCGCACCTTGGTCGGGCCACACGTCGCGTCACCGATGTAGACCGGCATCGCCGCCCCACCCTTCGCGCGGCGCGCGACGCGGCTGATCCCGCCGAGCGTGTCGAAGTAGTGATCGATCGTCGTCACGCCGAGCTCGACCGACTCGAGGTTCTGGTAGGCGAGATCGACGTTCGCGAGCGTAGCTTCGAGGAGCGCCCGCTGCGCCTGCGGTCGGCCGTTGCGCCCGTACGCGAAGCACTTGCGCCGCGCGTAGGTCTCGCCGAGCTGATCCTCGTCCTCCCACGCCCCGCTGTCGATGAGGTGGTTGACGTTCGATCCGTACGCGCCGTGGGCGTTGCTGAAGACGCGCAACGCGGCGGTCTCCAGATCGCACCCGTGCTCGGCCTGGTACGCCAACGCGTTCCTTCGGACGAAGTTGAGCTCCGGCGGCTCGTCCGCGAGCGCCGCGAGGTAGGCCGCCTCGGCGAGCAAGCGAGTCTGCAACGGCAGCAGATCGCGGAAGATGCCCGAGAGCGTCACGACGACATCGATGCGCGGTCGGCCCAGCGCCTCGAGCGAGACGAGCCCCGCGCCGCACAGCCGGCCGTAGCTGTCGAAGCGTGGATGCGCACCGAGCAGCGCGAGCGCCTGTCCGATCGGCCCGCCCTCCGTCTTGAGGTTGTCGGTGCCCCAGAGGACGAGCGCGACGGACTGCGGGAGCGGGTGACCGTCGGCCTCGTGCCGTCTCAGCAGCTCTTCCGCCTGGGCCGCGCCCTCGACGACCGCGAACGCGCTCGGGATTCGGTAGGGATCGAAGCCGTGGAGGTTACGGCCCGTGGGGAGCACCTGCGGGTTCCGCAGGAGGTCGCCGCCCGAGACGGGGCGAATGAAACCACCGTCGAGCGCGCGAACGAGCGCGGGGAGCTCGTGGTCTTCGGACAACAGGCGGTTCGTCGCCGCGAGGTCGGCCAGGTGCGCGAGGTTCTCGCGCGTCGTCGGGATCCCCGCCTTCTGCAGCGCCGCCTTCGGGGCGTCTCCGTCGAGCAGCGCGCGCGACGCGATCTCGACGCCGCCGCTCGCTCCGAGCCGCTCCTGCGCCATCGTCGCGATCAGCTCGACGCGTTGTTCGAACGTGGGGGGCGCACCGATGACGTGCATGCCGCTGGGGATCAGCGTCTGCTCGCACTCGTAGACCGCCGCTTGAATCCTTTGGATCTGTTGCTCGGCGTCGCCGTTCCACTTGGGTTCGACGGCACACAGATCGATCGTCGCCGCCTGCGCCTGGATCAACGGGATCATCCGGAGCCGCTCCGATGCGTCGGGCGGGAGTCCTCGGAAGCGCGCGAGCGAGTCCTGGAGCTCCAGTAGCCCGCGGTAGAGACCGGCGCGCGCGATCGGCGGCGTGAGGTGACTGATCAGCGTCGCGGCGGAGCGGCGCTTGGCGAGCGTCCCCTCCGACGGATTGTTGGCCGCGTAGAGGTACAGGTTCGGCAGGTCGTGGATGAGGCGGTCCGGCCAGCACGCGGAGGACAGCCCGCACTGCTTGCCGGGCATGAACTCGAGCGCGCCGTGCGTACCGAAGTGGAGAACCGCGTGCGCGCCGAAGTCCTCACGGATCCACCGGTAGAAGCTCGAGAACGCGTGCGTGGGCGCGAAGCCCTCCTCGAACAACAGGCGCATCGGATCGCCCTCGTATCCGAACGCCGGCTGCACCCCGACGAACACGCGCCCGAACTGCGCGCCGAACACGAAGATCGATCGGCCGTCGGTCTGGTGACGACCGGGCGCCGGCCCCCACTGGGCCTCGATCTCTTCCAAGTGCGGTTCGCGGCGAACGTGATCATCGACGGCGATGCGCGCGTGGACGTTCGCGTCGGTGCCGAGGCGCTCCGCGTTGCCTTCGACGATCGCGCCCCGCAGCGCTTCGACGGTCGCGGGGACCTCGACGTCGTAGCCTTCGTCTCGCAGCCGGAGGAGCGTCCGGTGCAGCGACTCGAACACGGAGAGGAACGCGGCCGTACCGGTCGCGCCGCCGTTCGGCGGAAAGTTGAACACGACGATCGCGAGGTTGCGTTCTGCGCGCGGGGTGTGGCGCAGGTCGATCAGTCTTTGCACGCGCGCCGCGAGCATCTGGACGCGGTCCGGGAGCCCCTGCATCCGTGGGGCGCCGCCGTCCGTCTGTTCCGAGCGACCGCCGAACACGAGCGGACCCGTGGCGCCGTCGAGCTCGGGGATGGCGACCATCATCGTCGCCTCGATCGGCGTCAGCCCTCGCGCGTCGTCGGACCACTGCTCGATCGTCGCGAACTCGATGGCGTGCGCGGCGACGTACGGGACGTCGAGCCGGGCGAGGAGCTCCTCCGCGGCGGCCGAGTCGTTGAACGCCGGGCCACCGACGAGCGAGAAGCCCGTGAGCGAGAGGAGGAGATCGATCGTGACCTCGCCTTGGTTCACGAAGAAGCGCTCGACCGCGGGGCGTGCGTCGAGCCCCGACGCAAAGGCACAGATCACTTTGAGGCCACGCGCCTCGAGGGCGGCGATGACGGCGTCGTAGTGCGCCGTATCTCTCGACAACACGTACGAGCGCATCACCAGCAGGCCGACCGTCCCGGTGGCGTTCGGGGGCGCGGGGATCGCGTCGAGATCTTCGGTGACGCGGGCGGCGAGCCGGGGGTGATAGAGGCCTTCGTCCGGATATTCGATCGGGGCGTCGGCGCGAATCGCGTCCTTGAGGTGCGCGCGGGTCTCGTCGGCGTACCGACTGACGAGGAAGCGCACCATGTTGACGACGTTCTCGTCCGAGCTCGACAGCCAGTACTGGAGCGTCAGGAAGTAGGCGCGGACGTCCTGCGCCGTGCCCGGGATGAACCGGAGGATGCGAGGCAGGCGACGGAGCATCGCCATCTGCTGAGCGCCGCTGCTCTGCTTGTTCTTCTTGCTCCCGCGCAGCTTCGCCAGGAGCTTCATCGGCCCCTTCTGGGGCTTACCCATGTCGAAGCCGCCGAGCCGAGTGAGACGAATGACCTCACCGCTCGAGATGCAGCACACCATCGCGTCGCAGTGGTCACGCCGCGCCTGGAGGTCGGGGAGGACCGCGCGAATGTGGTCCTCCATGAAGAGCATGTTCGCGAAGATGATGTCGCCGGCCGCGATGTCCGCGCGGCACGCCTCGAGCGCGTCCGGGTTGTCGTCCCAGCTCGTGGCCGCGTGGAAGCGGAGCTCGAGCCCGGGCAGCTCGTCGCGCAGCACGCGCTCGGCCGCAGTGACCGAGTTCGCGACGTGGCCGTCGAGGCTGATGATCACCACCCGGATCGGAGTGGCTTCAGCGACTGAAGTGCGCTTTGGCTTCATACAGCGTCTCCACGGTGATCTCGGAAAGGTGTTGATCCTTGGCGAAGCTCTCGGTGTTCCTGCGCGCCTTTCCTCGTACGAAGAACGGGATCTTCTTCAGCTCCTTCTCGGCGTCGGCCGTCCACGCGAGGGACCGACTCGCCGCGACCGGCGCCTGCTCCGAGGCGAGGTGTGAAGCGCCGGCGCCATCCGCGAACTCGAAGTCTTCGCGGAACATCCCGAGGAGGTGCTCCTCGAGCCCCATCATCAGCGGATGAACCCACGTATCGAAGATGACGTTGCTACCCTCGAACCCCATCTGCGGTGAGTAGCGAGCCGGGAAGTCCTGAACGTGGACCGGCGAAGAGATGACGGCGCACGGGATGGAGAGACGCTTCGCGATGTGGCGCTCCATCTGCGTCCCGAGCACGAGCTCGGGCTGGAGCGCGTCGACGGCGCTCTCGACGGCGAGGTGGTCATCCGTGATCAGCGCCTCGAGGCCGTACTCGTTCGCTGCGGCGCGGACCTCGCGCGCGCGTTCGCGGCTGTACGTCCCGAGCCCGACGAGCGTGAACCCGAGCTCTTCGGTCGCAACGCGAGCCGCTGCGAGCGCGTGGGTCGCATCGCCGAACACGAAGACGCGCTTCCCCGTGAGGTACGTCGAGTCGATCGAACGCGAGTACCAGGGCAGGCGTGAGGACTCGTCGTCGAGGATCGACGCCGCGTCCACGCCGGCGATCTCGGCGACCTCGCGGACGAAGTCGCGCGTCGCGCCGACGCCAATCGGGACCGTGGTCACAAGCGGTTGATCGAACGTCTTGCTCAACCAGCGCGCGGCGGTCTCGGCGACCTCCGGGTATAGGACGACGTTGAAATCCGCGTGCCCGAGCCGCGCGAGATCGGACGGGCGCGCGCCGAGCGGCGCGACCACGTTGACGTCCACCCCGATGCGCTCCAACAGCCGCTCGATCTCGACGAGGTCGTCACGGTTGCGGAACCCGAGCGAAGTCGGCCCGAGGATGTTGCAGGTCGACCGGCGGCCCGCGATCGGCGTCCGCTCGACCGGTGCGGAGGCGAACGTTCGGACGAGTCGATACAGCGTCTCCGCGGCGCCCCAGTTCTCCTTCTTCTGGTAGGCAGGGAGCTCGAGCGGAATGACGGGGATCGGCAGCCCGATCGCCTTCGTGATCCCGCCCGGGTCGTCTTGCAGGAGCTCGGCGGTGCAGGACGCGCCGACGATCATCGCCTCGGGCGTGAAGCGCTCGTACGCGTCGCGCGCGGTGGTCTTGAAGAGCTCGGCCGTATCGGTCCCGAGGTCGCGCGCTTGGAACGTCGTGTAGGTGACGGGCGGTCGCGACTTGCGTCGCTCGATCATCGTGAAGAGGAGATCGGCGTAAGTGTCACCCTGCGGCGCGTGGAGCACGTAGTGCAGCCCGTCCATGCTGGCCGCGACGCGCATGGCGCCGATGTGCGGCGGCCCTTCGTACGTCCACACCGTGAGCTTCATCGCGTCAGACCTCCAGCCTCGACCGGCGGTTCAAGGGGCGCGCGAACAGTTCGGCGAGATCGCCGGCCTGCTCGTACCCGTGAAGGGGAGTGAACACGAGCTCGATGGACCACTTGGTCGTGATGCCTTCGACCTCGAGCGGATTCGCGAGGCCCAGACCGCACACCGCGATGTCGGGTGCGGCGGCGCGACAGCGATCGAGCTGTCGCTCCACGTCTTGACCCTCGCTGAGCGTGACGTCGCGGGGCAGCAGCGCGAGTTCGCGCGCCATGTGATCGCGGTGGATGTACGGCGCGCCGACCTCGATCAACTGAACGCCCATCTCACGCGTGAGGAAACGCGCGATCGGGATCTCGAGTTGCGAGTCGGGGAAGAAGAAGACGCGCTTGCCCTCGAGGAGCTCGGCGTAGTGTGCGATCGCTCTCGTCGCGCGCTTCGCTGGCGGACCGACGACCTCGTCGAAGCGACCCGACCGCACGCCGAACGCATCCGCGGCCGCACGCAGCCAGGACGTCGTGCCTTCGACGCCGAAGGGGAAGGTCGCGGGGAGGTGACGCGCGCCGCGCTCCTCGAGGGCGTGCGCGGTACGACCGAGGAAAGGCTGCGCGAGGAGGTAGCGCGTGTCGGGCCCGACCGGGGGCAGCGCATCGACGCTGCGCGCGGGGAGGAAGCCCACGTCTTCGATGCCGAGCGCGGAGAACATCCGTGCGAACTGGTCCTCGACGACGTCGGGGAGCGCGCCGACCACGAGGAGCGAGGGCCGCGTCTTCGTCGCGAGCGTCGGCATCTCGGGTACGAGCGCTTCGAGGCAGGCGTCTTCGCCTTCGGTGAACGTGGTCTCGATGCCGCTCCCCGAGTAGGCGAGGACGCGGACGGCGTTCAGCCGCTGCGACAAACGCGCGGCCGCGCGACCGAGATCGAGTTTGATGACCTCGGAGGGGCAGGACCCCACGAGGAAGAGCGTCTTGATCTCGGGTCGACGCGCGACGAGGTCGGACACGACGCGGTCGAGCTCTTCGTTCGAGTCGGCGAGGCCGGCGAGATCGCGATCCTCGATGATCGCTGTGGCGAAGCGGGGCTCGGCGAAGATCATGACGCCCGCCGCGGACTGCATGAGGTGGGCGCAGGTCCTCGAGCCAACGATCAGGAAGAAGGCGTCCTGGATCTTGCGGTGGAGCCACATGATCCCGGTGAGACCGCAGAAGACCTCGCGCTGGCCGCGCTCGTGGAGGACGGGGAGCGCGCTCATTCAGCCCCCGCCAAGCGGAGCTCGCGGTCGCTCTGGAGGCGCGCGGCGCGCAGCTTGAGGATGAACTGCCCGGCGTTGACCACGTAGGTCGCGTACGCCGCGAGGGCGAGGACCATCTGCTCGCGCGGCTCGAGCGCGCCCGTGAACAGCGCGTACAAGTAGGCCGTGTGGAGGGCCAGCACGAGCATGCTGAACACGTCCTCCCAGAAGAACGGCCGGGCGAAGAGGTAGCAGTCGAAGACCGCCTTCTCCCAGATCGAGCCCGTGACCATGATCGCGTAGAGGCAGAGCGTCTTGACGACGATGGACGCGGACGCCGCCGCGAGCCCCTCGCCGGTGAGCAGGTACCGAACGACGAGGACGAGGCTGACGGCGAAGACGACGAACTGAACCGGCGCGAGGATGCCCTGAACCCACGTCCAGGGCGTCGCGTCGCGGCGTGCGCGCTGTTCCACCGTGTAGAGCTGCGCCGCCACGCACCGCACCCTAGAGCCCCGGAGCACAAGTGTCAAGACAGCCTGACGTCATGATGACTTTACACAATCGGGAGAGTGTGGCTCTATCGGGTCTGAGGGGGGTCCCGCATGGTCGGTTCTCGGTGGATTGCTCGCGATGAGCAGACGTGTTTGTTTCGAATCTCGGGGCGCATGGGATCGACCGATCACGAAGGACGCGCCCAGGTGGTGGCTCCTGGAGGCTCACGGGCGGAGGCCTGCAGTGAGTCTCGGATCGAGCCCGCCTCGCGTGAGGTCCTGTCTCGGACCATCGAAGTCGAGATCATCCCGCGCTTGATGAGGGCTCATCCCCGGGTCGAAGCCCACGCGGACCCCTCGCCCGCGATGGACGTCGAGGCCTTCGTCGCCAAGCTCATCGAGCCCACCGCGAAGTCGAGCCACGCCTACGTCGATGCGCTCCTCGCGGACGAGGTCCCGCTCGAGTCCGTGTTCGTCGACCTCTTCGTGCCGGCGGCGCGGCACGTCGGGGCCCTCTGGATGGACGACCGCTGCTCGTTCTCCGACGTCACGATCGCGCTCGCGAGGCTGCAACAGCTGCTCAGCGAGCACGCGCCGGCCTTTTCCCCCATCTCGCCGGAGGAGGTGGGCGCGCGCGTTCTCCTCGCACCGGCGCCCGGGGAGCAGCACACGTTCGGGCTCCACGTAGTCGCGGAGTTCTTCCGGCGGGCCGAGTGGTCGGTCCACACGCAGATCATGAACGTCCGCGGATCGCTGACGGATCTCGTGTCATCCGAGCGCTTCGAGATGGTCGGGTTCTCCGTGAGCAACGGTGATCTGCTGGATCCGCTCCGAGAGCTGATCGCAGAGATCCGGGACACGACGGTCAATCCCGACGTGGTCGTGATGGTCGGCGGCTCTCCAGCGCTCGACCTCGAGCGCGTCGCCGGGGAGATCGGGGCCTCCACACACGCCCCGGACGCCCAGTGGGCCGTCGATTACATGCAGCGCCACCGCGATGGTGGCTTCGGGAAGCGGGGGCGCTAGAACCCAACAGCCGTTCGTGCGGGGCAGTGGGTCGGCCTGTGGGCCACCCGTTGGATTTGCCCCGCAACCGAATGGCTGGAGGGATCCTGCGTATCCATGGACGCCGAAACTGCCAAGCGAGTCGTGGCCGCAATCGCGGACGTCACGCTCACCATCGACGAAGCGGGCGTCATTCGCGCGCTCACCTTCGGTGAGGCCGTCGCGCCGCACGCCAACTACCTCGAGTGGGTCGATCGACCGTGGGTCGAGACCGTGGGTGTCGACAGCCGCCGCAAGGTCGAAGAGATCCTCGCGGAGGCTCGCGGCGACCGTCCGATCCGAGCGCGTGAGATCAACCAAGTCGCGGACGGCGCCCCGAGTCTCCCAGTCCGCTTCTCGATGATTCGCCTCGGCGACGGTCGGTTCATGGCGATCGGCCGCGACCTCCGCGCGATCGCGAATCTCCAACAGCAGCTCGTGGGCGCGCAGCAGTCGATGGAGCGCGAGTACGCGCGACTGCGGCACGCCGAGACCCGATACCGCCTCCTTTTCCACATCGCCGCGGAGGGCGTCGTGATCGCGGAGGCGAACTCGTTCGGGATCGTCGAAGCGAACCCCGTCGCGTGTGAGCTCACGCAAGATACCTTGCACAACCTCAAGGGGACCGACGTGACGACCCTCTTCGAGGTCGAGAGTCAGCCTGCGGTGCGGCGCCTCGTGAACGGTGTCCAAGTAGGCGGCCGCTCCGACGAGGTCCTCGCGCGACTCTCGGCGGGTGGGCGCGTGGTGTCGTTCGCAGCGTCACTGTTTCGTCAGGACGGCAACGCGTTGTTGTTGTGCCGAATGTCTCCCGACGACGGCCGGGTCGATGCGCGCAGCCCCGTGCCCGGGGC
>JAUHYN010001298.1 GCA_030426505.1 bacterium
GTCGCGCGGTCCCGCGTCGCGCACCGGGCCGGCGTCGAAGCCCGGCGGGGGGTTGGGGCGCCCCGCGTCGATCAGGACGCCGGCGTCGGGCGGGTCCAACTGCTCGGCCGAGCACGCCGTCGCGAAGAGGAAGAGCACGACCATGCGGGAACGCATGCCGATCAGAATACACGAACGCGCCGAGCGCGCATCCGTCAGGGGTGCAGGGCGCGCCGCAGGGCCGCGAAGTAGCCGGGCTCCGGGACGACGTGCGAGCCGCGCACCGTCCTGAGGAGGCTGCGCGCCGAGAGGTACGCGCGGGTCGCCGGCTCGCCGAGCGTCGAGAACCAGCGGGGATCTTGGAGGTAGTACGCGTCCAGGCGGGGGACGGCGGTGAGGTCGTCGTCGTCGCCGAGCGTGCGGAGCTCGGTCGTCACGCTCGCGCGGTACCGGCCCGCGACGAGCGCTCGCGTGCGGTCGTCGTAGTAGCCGAACGGGTACGCGAAGAAGCGCGGCCGCCGACCGAGGCGCGCTTCGATGATCGCGTCGGCGTGGTCGAGCTCGGTGCGGATGTCGTCGTCCGAGGTCGCGCGCAGGTCCGGGTGCGAGGTCGTGTGGTTCTCGATGCGGACGCCGCCCGCGACGAGCGCCTCGACCTCGTCCCAGTCGAGCATCGGGAACGCGGGGATGTCGGACGGCGGGTCCGGCCACGGCGTCGCGCGCCCGACCGTGTTCGTCGTCAGGAACAGGTGCGCCGGGACGCCGTGTGCGCCGAGGACCGGGAGGGCGTGCTGGAGCACCGAGCGCATCCCGTCGTCGAACGTGATCGCGACGCCCTCGGCGCCGTCGAGCAGCGCGTCGAGGTCGACGATCGCGTGGCGCCGCCCGACCGCCTCCACCAGCGCGGCGAACGTCGCGGGCGAGAACGAGATGACGGAGCCCGAGTCGTCGACGCTATGGAAGGTGAGGATGGCGCGCATGGGTCAGCCCGCGGCTTCGACGACGCGCCGGTCGCCCCGGCGCTCCGCGATCGCCTTGATCGCGTCGAAGTATACCGACAGCGACACGTCTTCGCTCCAGCGTTCCTCGAACGCGCGCTTCGCGTTCGCGCCGAGCCGATCGCGCAACGCGCGGTCGTTCGCGATCTTCCGGAGCGCGGCGAGGAGCTCGGTGGGGTCGGAGAACAAGAGGCCGCCGTCGGTCTCCTCGACGATCTCCGGATAGGGTCCGAGGCGCCGCGCGACGATCGGCGTCGCTTCGCGAAACGCCTCGAGGACCACCAGCGGGAACACCTCGTAGCAGACGGACGGCGTCACGAGCGCGATCGCGTTCGCGTAGAGCGAAGGGAGCGTCTCGGGGGGCCGGCGCCCGAGGAACTTCACCTTCGGCTTCCCGGCGGCGAGGCGTCTGAGCTCGTCTTCGTAGTCGCCGCCTCCTGCGATCCAGAGCTCGGCCGGCGCGTCGTGGCCGAAGAGCGGGATGACGTCCTGCAGACCTTTGATCTTCTCGAGCCGCCCGACGAACAGGAAGTACGGCGTGGCCTCGGGCGTGATCTCGGGCGCCGCATCACGGTCGGGCAGGAACGAAGGGACGACCGTCATCGGCTCCGTGAAACCGAACTCGCGGTGTTTATCGGCGGAGAACTGGCTGAGCGCGAAGAACGTGTCGACGTGCTTCGCCTTGTCCTCGAGCAGCGACGTGCGGCGCCACGCCTGCGGGGGACGCCCGTGGTTCAGCACGCAGCGGAGGCACTCGCGGCCGGTGCAGACCTCGCGGTTGTGGCGCCACAGGATGTGCGACGGACACACGAGCCAGTGTTCGTGCGCGGTGTAGACCTTGATCGCGTCGCCGTACGCGAGGATGCCGGGGCCGCCGACGAGGGAGATGTTGTGGAAGTGGATGACGTCGTAGCGGCCGCGCTCGAGGAGGCGCTGGATCTTGCGGCCATTCACGATCGGGTGTCCGGTCTGCTGCGTGGCGAGGAGCGACACCGTCTTCAGCGGGCTCTTCAGCGTGTGGACGGTGAGGCCGGGCGGCTCCTCGATCGGGGTGACTTCGTGGCCGCCGCTGAGGACGTCGTAGCTGTCCGCGTCGTGGATGACGTCGACTTCGTGACCGCGTCGCACGAGCGCGTGCGCGAGGCGTCGCACGTACACACCGTCGCCGCCGAAGTTGTACGGCGGGTAGAACGTCGTGACCATGACGAAACGGAGGCTCACGGCTTCGACCAGAGACGATGCAGCCACGCGGCGAAGAGCGGTGTCACGAGATACGTGAAGCCGTGCTCGTAGAAGTGCGTGGCGACGAGGCGGACGGGGTTCTTGCTCTGCGCGTCACCGCTCGCGTCCGTGAGGACCGCGCCGAGCCCGACGTAGAGGACACACGCCGCGGACAGGACCAT
>JAUHYN010001299.1 GCA_030426505.1 bacterium
CCACACCGGCGTCGCGATCGACGCCCGCGTCTTCGTTGGCCGTGCTCTGGCCGTCGACCAGGTCCGAGCCGGCGTCGCGCGGCGCAGGATCGGGATCCGAAGTCGAGCCGCACGCGACGGCGACCAGTAGGAACGGCCATAGGAAACGTGTCGACATCGAGCGTTGATGAAGCACGGAACGGACCCGCCACCTCCGGTTCGAGAAACGGCGGGTCCCCGGCAAACGCGCGCGTCTGCTCTGGCGCGCGCGTCATGCAGTCAGTTTTCGAACTCGGGCCTCTCCCACGGTCGGTCATCCCCGCGGGGCGGAGGGCGAGTCCATGCGCTCAGGCCTCGACCGGACGAATCACGCCGAGCGCCGCGCCGACCGTGTCCTTCACGTGCGCGAACCGCCCGACCCCGGGCACGTCCATGACCTCGCTGAGCAGGGCCCCACCGTGCGCCTGGGCTCGCTTCACCGCGGCGTCGCAGTCGTCGACCGTGACGTACTGCGCCCACCGCGCCGGCGCGCCCTTCACGGGCGTCTTCATGATGCCGCCCCGCATCTTGTCGCCGTTCTTCAGCACGAAGTACGTGCCGTCGGGCATCTCCATCGTCTCGTGGGTGAAGCCGAACGTCTTCTCGTAGAACGCGACGGCCGCCTCCGGATCGTCGGTCGACAGCTCGTTCCAGTGGAACGACCCCGGCCCGGTGAGTGGCTCGCTGTCGCCCTGCGCCGAGCGGAAGAGGAAGAACGCCGCGCCGGACGGGTCCTTCACGGGCTGCATCCGGCCCACGGTCGGGATGTCGATCGCGTCCATGAGCGCCACGCCGCCGTTCGCGACGACCTCCTTCGCCGCCGCGTCGACGTCCGCGACCGACAGGTAGCTGACCCAGTGCGGCGGGATGCCTTCGGCGGGCGGGGGCGCGATGCCGCCCACCGGGGCCTCGCCCACCTTCAGCATCGGGTAGACGAAGTCCCCCATGTCCATGCCCTCGACCTTCCAGCCGACGACTTCCGTGTAGAACGCCTTCGCGGTGTCCGCGTCCTTCGTGATGAGCTCGTGCCAGACGAAACGTCCGTGATCGTATGCCATTGTTCGATTCTCCTCGGGTCCAAAGGGCGCCTTCGCGCCATGTTTCGACTCCAGGACGAACCGGCCCCCCGCCGATCGACAGCGGTCCGAAAAAAGATCGCGAAAAAAACGACGGGCCCCTGTCGATCCGAGGACGGCTCATTCGTCCTCGGGGTAGGAGGACAACGAACCCATGCAGTACCTACTCTTGATCTACGAAGCCGAGTCCATTCAGGCCGCCCGCACCGACGCCGACAACCAGGCCGTCCTGCAGGCGTACTTCGCGTTCAACGACGAGGTGAAGGCCCGCGGCGCCTTCATCGCCGGCGACGCCCTCGAGCCGATCTCCACCGCGACCTCCGTGCGCAAGCGCGAGGGCAAGGTCGTCACGACCGACGGCCCCTTCGCGGAGACCAAGGAGCAGCTCGGCGGCTACTACCTGATCGAAGCGAAGGATCTCGACGAGGCCATCGAGCTCGCCGCCAAGATCCCGGCGGCCGAGACCGGCACGGTCGAGGTTCGGCCGCTCATGACCTTCGACATGTAGCCCTCGCGCGGTGAAGACGCGCCTCGAAATCCAGCGGGTCGTGCGCGAGCACCACGGGTGGGTGCTCGCGCGGCTGGTGCGATCCGTCCGCGACCTCGATCTCGCCGAGGACGCCCTGCAAGACGCCTTGCTCACGGCCCTCGACAAGTGGCCCGAGACCGGCGTCCCCGACGACCCGCGGAAGTGGCTCGTCGTCGCCGCGCGCAACCGCGCGATCGATGAGCTGCGTCGCCGCACGATGCGCTCCCACAAACATGACGAGCTCGAGTGGCTCGCGTCGCTCGAGCGCGAGGTCGCCAAGGGCGACGACGGCCCCATCCGCGACGACATGCTCCGGCTCGTCTTCACGTGCTGCCACCCCGCGCTCGCCGAAGAGGCGCGCGTGGCGCTCACGCTCCGCGTGATCGCGGGCCTCGAGACCGAGGAGATCGCGCGCGCGTTCCTCGTGCCCAACGCGACGATGGCGCAGCGCCTCGTGCGCGCGAAGAAGAAGATCAAGGGCGCGAAGATCCCGTTCACCGTGCCGGACGAAGACGCGATCGACGAGCGCGTCGCGGGCGTCCTCGCGGTGGTCTACCTCGTGTTCAACGAGGGCTACTCGGCGACCAGCGGCGAACAAGTAGTGCGCCGCGACCTCTGCAAGGTCGCGCTGCGCCTCGGCCGCGCCCTCGGCGAGCTGCTCCCCGATCACCCGGACGTCTTCGGCCTCTTCGCGCTGATGCTCCTGCACGACGCGCGCAGCGCCGCCCGCGCGTCCGAAGACGGCGAACTGATCCT
>JAUHYN010001300.1 GCA_030426505.1 bacterium
CGAGGTCGGCTTCCCGCCGTCGACGCGCGCGCACATCTCGGAGGTCGTCCCCACGGCGCTGCACGACTGGAGCGACAGCGCGGGCGGCGCGGTGCCGTTCGACGATCGCCCGGGCAACGGCGCGATCACGAGCACCGACGAGTGGATCGAGATCGTGAACGACTCGGACGTGCCGGTGTCCCTGTTGTCCGCGGGCCTCGAGCTGCGCACCATCGATCGCACCCCGGCGATTACGAAGGTCGACGGCGCGCCCGATCTCTACTTCTCGGACGGCGGCACACTGCGCGCCTGGTGGCCCGGTGAGGCGTTGGTCGTGCGGCCGCGCGGCGACATGTCACAACGCGATCTGACGGTCGAGCTGTGGAGTGGCTCGACGCTGCTCGACCGCGTCACGATCGGCGCGGGCGCCTCCGGCGATCACGAGGGCGGCTCACCGCCGGACGTCTGGCACGAGGCGATCGCCCGGGACCCGGAGGGGGTGTGGCGGTGGTGCGCGCCGACGCCGGGGGACCCGCTCGCGAACGGGGTCTGCCGCTGAGCGCGCGGCTCAGAACGCGCTGGTGTAGCCCCACGCGACGAGGCCGCCGCCGAAGAGCACGAGGAGCAGGCCGAAGCGACGCACCTTGCGACCCCACTTCTTCATGTCGGTCTCGAGGCCCATGCGGAGGTTGCGTTCCTTGGCGCGCTCGCTCGCCTTGCCTTCGGGCTTGAGCGTGAAGATCCACCCACGGATCAGGAAAGGCAGTCCGAAGAGCAGGATGAGTGCGCCGATGACGAGCTGGATCATGTCGAGGTCCTCAGGGGGCGTTGGGAGCGGTGAACACGCCGTCGCCATCGACGTCGACGTAGATCGGGTTGGTGAGCGCGATGGGCCGCGGGTCGAGTTTGCGGCGCGGGGTGATGAGGGGCGCGAGCGTCTGCTCGGAGGTGACGAGGGCGGCGACGAAGCAGTCGCGTTCGCACTCGAGGGCGTACGTCGCGTGGAGGCGATCGACGCCGGTCTTCGTGATCTTCACTTCACGCTTCGCCTCGCCGTCGACGAACAGCGACAGCTTGTCCGTCCCGATCCACGAGGCCGCCTTCACGTCGACTGTGACCGAATGGCCCGGCGCTGATCGTCGCGCACCCCGCGCGAAGGGACTTCGTGAACGCCTCGACGTCCAGGAACGGCGGGTCGTCGCGCTCGACGCAGACGTAGGTCCGCGGCCACCCCACGGGCCGCAGCGTGATCGTGTGCGAGTCGCTCGTGCCGGTCGCGGTGTAGCGGTGTCCGCGCTTCACGAGGTTGAACCAGTCACGCATCGCTCGCTCGGTCTCCTGCGGGACGCCAAAGGTCACGACCTCCACGCCGTCGAAGTCCTCGACGTAGCGGGCGTCCGCGGCGACGCCCGTCGAGGGGTCCAGTTTCATCACGTCGAAGTAACCCGTGAATCCGGAGCGAGGATGGTTGACCTGGATGAACGGCGGGAGCTTCGGGATCGCGAGTGTGCGCACGAGGTCGAAGATCTCGCGCGGCGTTCGCCCCTCGACGTCGATCATCCCGCCGCGGGGGTGCGCCGGGTCCACGCGGAGGGGCAGGGCGTTGAAGTGGCCCACGGAGTGCGTCGTCGCCTCCGTCCCGGAGATCGGGAAGACGACGCGCCCGAGCCCCTGCTCGGCGACGACCGGCGCGAAGTCGACCACGAAGTTGTGCTCGGTCGACACCAGCACCTCGACCCCCTCGGCCGCGTTCGACAGCGCGCGATCCTCCAGCGACACCCCGGAGTCGAAGCTGGGCGCCGCGTGTTGGTGGAGGTCCGCGGATATGAAGCCGGGCGTCTCGAACGCGCGCGCGAGCTTCCCCGTCACCTCCACGCGCTCGCCCGCCTTGACCTCGACGCGCTGATCGATGCGCTCGAACTCGGGCCCGCGCGCGACCAGCACGCGGTATGTGCCCGCCGCGATCGGCACGTGCCCGACGCCACGCTTCGACAACACGAAGTTCTCCGCGCCGCTCGCGAAGAACGACGGACCGAACCGCGGGTGCGCCGTGCCCTCGATGCCGATGATCGCGACCTTCACGGGCGGCGCGCGCCCGTCGTGTCCGCGGATGCGCCACGCGAGGATTCCGGGCGGCCCCATCGCGAAGTCGACCTGCGCGGTCTCGCCGGCCCCGACGGTGACCTCCTTCGATTCCACCGGCGTGCGGCCGGGCGCATCGACCTTGCCGCGGTACGTGCCTGGGAGGAGGTCGAGCGCGAAGCCGCCGTTCCCGTCGACCTTCGACAGTCCGACGATCTCGCCCTGGCCATCCATGAACCAGACCCGCGCGTCCTTGACCGCGGTCGCCTCGCTCGTCACGTGCCCGGTGACGCGCCCGGTGTCGTCACCGCGCAGCTT
>JAUHYN010000135.1 GCA_030426505.1 bacterium
GCCTGACGATCGGCGCGGTCGCGAAGCTCGACCTCGTGGACGGCGCGAGCGCGATCAAGATCGTGCTTCACATCGATCGCCCGTACATCCGACTGCTCCGCAAGGAGACGAAGTTCTGGCCGGTCGTCGCGTTCCGCGCGGACATCGGCCTGCTCGGCGCCGAGGTCGAGACCGGGACCCTCGAGAGCTTCTGGAGCGGCGGCGTGGAGATCGCGATCCCGCCGGAGTCCACGGAGATCGCGCCCGACACCGTGTACTGGCTCGCCTCCGAACCGGAGGACGACTGGCTGGAGTGGAAGCCGAAGCTTTAGCAGGCTGCTAGAGCTTCCGCTCGAGCTCGGCGCGGACGTCACCTTCGTACAGCGCGTCGATCCGATCCGCGAGCGCCTTCGCTTCTTCGTCTTCCGCCTTCGGCGCGACGACGGACAAGCGCACGTACAGATCACCGGCCTCGCCGCCGCGCGCGGCCGGGACGCCCTTGCCGCGCAGCCGCAGCCGCTGACCGGACTGCGCCCCGGCGGGGATCTTCAGCTTCACCCGCCCGTCGAGCGTGGGGACATCGAGCTGCGCGCCGCGCATCGCCTCGCCGACGGTGATCGGGAGGGCGTACTCGAGGTCCTGCTTCTTCCGCTCGAAGAGCGCGTGCGGGCGGACGTGGATCGTGATGAAGAGGTGACCGCTCGGGCCGCCGTTTCGACCCGGCGCACCCTGGCCCGCGAGGCGGATCTTCTGCCCGGACTCGACGCCCACCGGGACGTCGACCGTGAGCTTGGTGCGGCGACGGACCTGACCGTTGCCGCCGCACGTCCCGCACGCCGGGCCGGGGCTCCGACCGGAGCCGCCGCACGCGCGACACGTGGCCTGCACCTGCACCGGTCCGCGCGCGACGTTGGCGCGGCCGGTTCCGCCGCACCCGGCGCACGGCCCCGGCGCGCCCTTGTGGCCCGACCCCTGGCACGCGCTGCACGCGGTGGGTTTGTCGAGCTCGATCGTCTGCTTGCTGCCGCGGACCGCGTCGAGGAAGTCGACGGTCATCGAGGCGTCGACGTCCGCTCCGCGTCGGGGCGCGTGGTCCGGCGCGAAGCCGCCGCCGCCACCGCGCCCGCCGAAGAGGTCGGAGAGGATGTCGCCGAAGTCGAACCCGGCGCCGCCGCCGGAGAATCCTCCCCCTGGGAAGCCTGAAGAGAAGTCACCCGAGAACCCGCCGCCGCCTCCGGAGGCGTAGGCGCGGTAGGCCTTCGCCTTCTCCGGGTCGTAGCCGAACTTCTCGGCGTCGTCGCCGAACTCGTCGTAGAGCTTTCGTTTGTCTTCGTTCTCGAGGACCGCGTAGGCGGCGCCGATCTCCTTGAAGCGCGCCTCCGCTTCGGCGTCGCCCGGGTTCACGTCGGGGTGGAACTTCCGGGCGAGCTTCTTGTACGCCTTCTTGATCTCGGCCTGCGACGCCGTCGACGCCACGCCGAGCACTTCGTAGAGATCCTTGGCCACCGCCCGACGTTCTAGATACGTCCTCGCGGCGGTCAAACTCGAGTGCGTTCGAGGACCGTGGTCACGGCGCGCGCCATGGCTTCCCCGCACAGATCGTCCGGCGCCGCCTCTACCGCGGCGTCCACGCGAATCAGGATGTGCCGCGGCGAGCGGTGCGGCGGCCCCCAGGTCACGGACGGCATGCGCGTGAAGATCGCGACCGTGGGCGTGTCGCTGAGGTACGCGAGGTGAAGCGGGCCGGTGTCGTTGCTGAGCACGGCGTCCGCGCCCTCGATCAACGCGAGGAGCCGACCGAGCTCCGGGCCCGTGAACGCGCGCGCGCCCATCTCGGCCGCGACCTCCTCGATCAGCGCCGCCTCCTGCGGCGCGCCCACCACGACGACGTCCGCCCCCTCGGCGATCAGCGCGGCCCCCGCCTTCGCGTACGCGCCCGGGCGCCACAGCTTGCGCGCCTCCCGCGCCCCCGGAACGACGACGATTCGCGGGCGCGCCGTCCACATCGCGTCGGCGGCCGCGCGATCCTCCGCTTCGATCCGCCAGCCGATCTCGAAGCTCGGCTCCCTCACGCCGAGGCACCGCAACGGGAGCGTCTGCATGCGCGACCAGTGGCGATCCGATTGCACGCGGTGATCGACCGTCCCGAACGTGAGCGGGGGCGGCGGGTTCGGCTCGTCCGCTCCGATCCAACCCAGGCGCGCCGCGGCGTTCGTGGCGGCCACCCAAGGGCGGCCGTCGGCGTCGAAGCGGCGGGTGAGATCGACGGCGACGTCGTAGCCCTCGTCGGCGAGGCGCGCCGGGTCGAGCGCGTCGGTCCACTCGAACACGCGCACGTCGAGATCGACGTGGCGCCAGATCCGCGCGGCGCTCGGACGGAGCAGCAGGTCGACGCGCGCGCCGAGGTCGAGGAGCGCGCGCACGGCGGGCGCGAGGAGGACGGCGTCCCCGAGCGCGGGGAACAGGTACACGATGAGCACCTTCCTCCCGCGCGGGTCGATCGGCGGGCCGGGATCACCGTCGAGGTCCAACAAACTCGACGTGGAGCGTAGCTCGAACGCCGACCGGGATGCGACCTTGGCGGCGATGCTCAGCTACGCCGCCAACCACGAGGACGTCCGCCTCGCGCGCGTGCTCACCGAGCCGAACGGCCTATACCTCGACATCGGCGCGCACCACCCGGTCGACGGCTCGGTCACGAAGCACTTCTTCGATCGCGGTTGGCGCGGCGTCCACGTGGAGCCTTCGGCGCGACTCTTCGCGCGGTTCGAGGCGCAGCGCCCGACCGCGATCAACGTCCACGCCGCCGTCGGTGAGGAGCCCGGGCGCGCGCGCTTCGCGTTCTTCGCGTCGGCGCCGGGGCTGTCGACGATCGTGGAGCGCGTCGCGAACGATCACGCGCTGATGCTCGGCGAGCCGGAGTACGAAGATGTGGAGGTGACCACGCTCGCGGCGCTGTGCGAGGCGCACGTCGGCGCGGCGCCGATCGATCTGTTGGTGGTGGACGTGGAGGGCGCGGAGCAAGCTGTCTTGCGCGGCGCCGACTGGGCGCGGTGGCGGCCGCGGATCGTGGTGGTGGAGGCGACGCGCCCGCTCACCCGGCGCCCCGCGCACGAGGCGTGGGAGCCGTTGCTCGTCGCCGCAGACTACGTCCCGACGGCGTTCGACGGGTGCAATCGATTCTACGTGGCGTCGGAGGCGATCGGACTCGCGCCGAGTCTAGCGGAGCCGATCTGCGCGTTCGATCGCTACCTCGATCATGACGTGGTCGTGTGTCTGGCTCGCGCGGCGCGCGCGCTGGAGGGCATGTCGAAAGAAGAACGCGCTCGCGGCCTCGCGGCGCTCGCGGCCTTGGAGGACGCGGACGCCGCGACGATCGCGAGCGCGTTCGAGGGTCTGCAACTGGGCGACCGCGCCGGGTGGCTGCGGTCGCGGCTCGGCTGAGCGTCGCCTCGCCCGGGGTGGGCGAGGCGTGCGCTCGAGTCGTCCTACGCGATGGAGTCGAAGAACTCGGAAGCGTCCCGCTCGGCGTCCTGACGGCTCTTGCCGTAGCGCTCCTGCAGGCGACCGATCAGGTTCTCCTTGCGGCCCTGGATGCGATCGAGATCGTCGTCCGTGAGGTTGCCCCACTTCTCCTTCATCTTGCCTCGGAGCTGCTTCCATTTACCTTCGCTGACATTACGGTCCATTGATGAACTCTCCTTTCGAGACGTCGTAAGAGCACGTCGCGTGCCGACCGCGACGCGGTGCGACGCACGCGATCGGCGTGGCGCGTTGCCGCATACGAGGCGCGGTGCCGCGCGCGCGAACCGACCACGCGTCGGATCACGCGGGCGCCGTCGCACCGACGTGAAGCGCGATCCAACGAATCAGATCCTTGCGCCGCAGTAGGCCCACGAACGCGCCGCGCTCGACGACCGGGAGTTGATCCACGTCGCGGCGCCCCAGCTCGTTGAGCGCGTCGTGGGCGTCCGCGTCGGGCTCGACGGTCGTGAGTTCGCCCGCGGGCGTCATCACCTCGCGCACGGTCGTGTTCTCCCACGCGTCGCGCGGGACGCGGCGGAGGTCTTCGATGCACACCAGGCCGTCGAGGCGGTCGGCCCAGACGACCGGGAAGCAGCGTTGGTCGTGCTGCATCACGTACGACTCGACGAACGTCGCGATGGAGATGTGCGCGGGGACCGACTCGACGGTCCGCTGCATCACCTCCTCGACGTGAACGCCGCTGAGGACCTTCTTCACGATCACCTGTTGGTACCCGGCGCGCGCCGCGTTGGAGATGAACCAACCGATCAGGCCCAACCACAGGCCGCCGCCGATCCCCGTCCCGAAGAACGGGACCTGGAGGCCGAGCGCCATGAGCGCGCCGATGCCGATCAGCGACCACCCGAATGCGCGGCCGAGCTGCGAGGCCCACCGCGTCGCGCGCTCGCGGTCGCCGGTGATCCACCACGCGACGGAGCGGAACACGCGCCCGCCGTCGAGCGGGAAGCCGGGGATCATATTGAACACCGCGAGCGCGACGTTGACGGAGCCGAGCCACAGCAACACCGTGGCGCCCGGGCCGACCGACGCGAGCGCGGTCTCACTCGTGAGATCGATCCCGCCCGCGATCGCGTAGCCGGTCGCGGTCGACGCGACGCCGATCGCGAGGCTCGTGAGTGGGCCGACGACCGTCATGAGGAACTCGGCCTTGGGGGTCTTCGGGTCGTCGTCCATCTGCGCGAGGCCGCCGAACAGGAACAGCGTGATGCGGTGGACGGGGACGCCCATCGCGCGCCCGACGACGGCGTGGGACAACTCGTGGGCGAGGATCGACGCGAAGAAGAGGACGCCCGCGGCGAACGCCGTGGCCCACACGAGGGTGGTGGACCAGTGTTCGTGGAGCGCCGGGAGGTAGCCGGCACCGAGGCCCATCACGACCAGGCCGAAGACGATCAACAGGCTCCAGTCGAGGTGGACGTCGATGCCGGCCACGCGACCGATGTGGACGGCGCGGCGCCCGCGGCCGATCACGCCGTGGCCTCGAGATCGAGTTCATCGCGCTCGAGTCGATCGCGCAGCTCCTGGATCGCGGGCGGATCGAACGCGAGGACCGGCGTGCCCTCGGTGCAGCGGTGCGCCTCCTTGGTCAGGAGGTCGGAGCTGAAGAGGAGCCCGCGGTTCTTGCCACCGGTCTGCACGTCCTCGACGAACGCTTGGATCGTGCGCGGTCCGGGTGAGCCGACGGTCGGCGGGAGCCAGCGCACGAGGACGGTCTCTTCGAGGTCCGACGACGTGTGGTGCGCCTCGATGTCGACCGACTCCGGGGCCTCGCCGCGGACGTTGTCGATTTCGTAGCCCATCTGTTCGACGAGCTCGGAGACGCCTTCCACGGTCGGCGCGTCGCGGAGTCGCTCGCGCCGACGGTCGGGGCGGCGGACGGTGCTGAGCGCCATCAGGACGATCAGTCCGGCGGCGACGGCGGTGGCGGTGATGAAGAGCAGGTTCATACGTGATCCTCCGTGCGCGCGCTGTGGAGGGGGCGCGAACTCGTCGGGCGCCCGCGGCTGATCGTCTCTCCGCGGACGTCGGTCCCACCGCGCGCCGAGGAGATCTTCGTCTTGTCGTGCGGGTGGTCCTCCTCGACCACGGAGTGGGCGTGCGCCGGACGTCCGGTCGGGCTCGCGGAGGCCACCTCGAGTTCGGACGGCTTCGCGGGACCGGCGCCCTCGACGAGGTCCGGGTTGGAGAGCAGGTCCGAGAGTGTGTCGGGGAAGTGGGCGGCGAGGCGCTCGACGACGTCCGTCGGGAGGTGACGGGGCAGCACCGCGACGACGGTGCGGACGAGCTCGCGCGCACGGAGGGGCGACAAGCCGAGTTGGTCGGCCACGTCGCGTTCGATGGCTTCAGCGGCGGGGATCGGTCGGGCGTTCATACCGAGTCGGTCGTGCATCGGCCGTTCCAGCGAATGATCTCCGAGGCTTCCGCGCATTGGGTCGTGGCGCCGCGCCGCGCTGTTGCGTCGCGCCACGGATCGGTGGGCGCGGGTCGGCCCGGCACCCATCGGGCGGACGTCGGGTAGTAACTCAGAGCGGAGTGACTAGGATGCCGGGGTCCGCAGAGAGAGCGGCGAACGTCATGACGCGGGTGCGGAGCGGAGCGTGGCCGATCGTGGCTGGGTGGGTCGTCGGGATCATGATGACCGCCTGTCCCCGACCGGACGCGACCGCTCCGCGCCCCGAATCCAATGCGCCCCCGGCCGCGATCCCGGATCCGCCCCCCGGCGCGACCGGCCCCGAGCTGTACGCGATGCAGTGCGCGTCGTGCCACGGCGCGATGGGGATCGGCGGCGTGGCGCCCGCGCTCGCGGGGTGGTCGAAGGGCGAGGCGGTCTTCGTCGACGTCGTCGCCGCGCGCATGCCGGTCGGGCGCCCCGAAGCGTGCGACGCCGACTGCGCGCGGACGATCTTCGCTTCACTCGACACCATCGCGCCCGCGGTCGACACGCGCTGCGACGACGCCGCGCCGCGCTGGGCGCCGCGACGCCTCCGCCTCCTCACGCGTCACGAGCTGACCCGCACCGTGGACGCGCTCCTCCCCGCGCCCGCCTGCGACGAACACCGCTTCACGTTCCGCCCCGCGAGCGGTCGCCCCGCGTCGGTGATCGTCGCCGGCAGCTTCAACGGGTGGGCCCCGACCGAAGCGGAGGGCGGGTGGCCGATGACCTGGTCACCGGTCCGCGGCGCGTTCGTCCTCACCCGCGCGCTCGAAGACGGCGCCCATACCTACAAGCTCGTCGTCGACGGCACGTGGATGGAGGATCCCGAAGCGAGCGACCGCGCGCCCGACGGCTTCGGCGGGTTCAACTCCGTCGTCGAGATCGCGTGCGCGAACGCCGCCCCGCCCGCGGATCCCTACCGCGGGCTCCCCGCCGAGATCCGGCCCGAGCACTTCCCGTTCGACGACCACGTGGAGAGCGCCATCGTCACGCCGGTCCACGTCACCGAACACTTCGAAGCCACGCGCGAGCTCGCCGCGCGCGTCACCGATCGCATCGAGGACTGGGTGTCGTGCGACCCCGCCGACGCCGCGTGCTCGCGCGCGTTCGTCGAGGCATTCGGCCGCCGCGCGTTCCGACGCCCGCTCGAGACCGAAGAGATCGATCGCTACGCCGCGACGATCCGCGGCGCGCCCGACTTCCTCGAAGGCGTGACCCAGGCCGTACGCGTGATGCTCGCGTCGCCGCGCTTCCTCTACCGCAGCGAGCTCGGCGACGCCGGCACGCTCCGCCTCGACCCCTACGAGACCGCGTCCGCCCTCGCCTACTTCCTTTGGTCCGCGCCGCCCGACGACGCGCTCCTCGCCAAGGCCGCCGACGGCACGATCCTCGACGCCTCCGTGCGACGCGCCGAAGCCGATCGCATGCTCGAGGATCCGCGCGCCGCCGAGTCGCTCGGACGCTTCGCGGGGGCGTGGCTCGGCGCCGAGAAGATCCTCACCGTCGACAAACAACCCGCCACGTACGGCGCCCTCACGCCCGAGGTGCGCGCGTCGATGCTGGCGGCGACGCGGCGCTTCTTCACGCACGTCGCGCTCGAAGCGGACGGCGATCTCGACACGCTCCTCACCGCCGACTTCGCGTTCCGCGACGACACGCTCGCCTCGTTCTACGGAGAGGCTCCGGTCGGCGGAGGTTTCGCGAAGGCGCCGCTCGCTTCGCCGCGGCGCGCGGGCGTGTTGGCGCACGGGAGTGTGCTCGGCGCGTACGGGCACTCGGATCAAAACTCGCCGATCCTGCGCGGCAAGCTCGTGCGCGAGCGGGTGCTCTGCCAGGTCTTCGGCGTCCCGCCCCCGGACGCGGGCGGCGTGCCGAACGTCGATCCCGACGCGACCACGCGCGAGCGCTTCGCCCAGCACTCGTCGAACGAGCGCTGCGCCGGCTGCCACCGCTACCTCGACGAGGTCGGCTTCGCGTTCGAGTCGTTCGACACGATCGGACACGCGCGCACCGAAGAGAACGGCCACCCGATCGATCCCTCGGGGACGCTGGAGGACGTCGAGGCGTTCGGCGCCGGGACTGCGGAGTCGTTCGCGGATCTCGAAGGCCTCGCCTCCGCGCTCGCCGCGAGCGACCGCGTCGCGACGTGCTTCACCACGCAGGTGTGGCGCTACCAGACGGGCCAATCGGACACGGTCGAGGACCGCTGCACGATCGAGGCGATCGCGGATCGCTTCCGCGCGAACGGCCGCAACGTGCGTCAGCTCCTGCTCGATGTCGTCGCGGACGAAGCGTTCGTTCGGAGGAGGGCCGAGCCGTGACGCGCTTCGATCGACGCACACTCCTCCGCGCCGGCGTGGGGACCGCGCTCGTGCCGTGGCTCCTCACGCGTTCGAGTCGAACGGCGCGCGCCGCGCAGACCGCGCACCGCGTGATCTTCTTCTACTACCCGGACGGCGTGCATCGCGCGACGTGGCGCCCGACCGGCGACGGCGCGTCGCTCACGCTCTCGCACCAGCTCGCGCCGCTCGAGCAACACAAGGATCGCTGCGTGTTCCTGAGCGGCATGAGCCTCGGACCGACCGACTCCGGCAGCCACCCCGGCGGCGCGAAGAAGCTGCTCACCGCGAAGGACGGCGGTCGCGGCGAATCGCTCGACCACGGCCTCGCGCGCACGGTGTTCGCGTCGGCGCCGCACCGCCACCTCTACCTCGGCGCGCAGGCGAACCAGAACGGCGCGTCGGGCGACAAACACATCAGCTACGTCGGGTCCGAGCAGACGATCGCGCCGGAGGACAACCCGCTGCGCGCGTTCGAGCGGCTCTTCGGTCGACCGAGCACGCCGACCCCGACCGCACCCGCCGCGGACGTCACGGTGATCGACGCCATGCGCGCGGACCTCGAGGTCTTCTCGACGGACCTCGGCGCGGTCGAACGGAGGAAGCTCGACCTCCACCTCCAGTCGCTGCGCGAAGTCGAAGAGCGCGTGCGGATGACGTCTACGACGACGCCCCCACCGAGCTGCGCGAACCCGTCGATCGGAGCGGTGCCCGAGTCCGAGCTCTACGCACCGGAGCGCTTCGCCGACGTCCTCGATCTCCAGATCGACGTGATGGTGGAGGCGATGGCGTGCGGCCTGTCGAAGGTCGGCGTGCTCCAGTGCTCGCACCACACGAGCGAACTCATCATGAGCCGCATCCCGAACAGCCCGCTGACCAATGCGCGCGACACGCGCAGCCACGAAGCGTCGCACTACGGCGGGAGCGGTGATCTCCTCGCGACGTACGTCGCGCAGCGTCGGTGGTTCGCGGATCGCCTCGCACACCTGCTGGATCGGCTCGCGATGCACCCCGAAGGCGATGGCTCGATGCTCGACCACACGCTCGTGTTGTTCTGCACCGAGGTCGCGGACGGCGACGACCACAGCCACGACGACCTCCCGGTCGTGCTCGCCGGGGGCGCCAGCGGCGCGATCGAGACCGGGCGCTTCGTGGACGTCGGCTACCGCCGGCAAGGCGACCTCCTCGCGACCGTCGCGCGCGCGGCCGGGGCCCCGTTCAGCGGGTGGGGCGACGGCAGCGAAGGCCCGCTCGGGGCGATCCTCCGGGTCTGAGTAGGGAAAATCGCATCGTTCAGTTGATGTCAGACAAATGCGCACATTTGGAGACTATTGGTCGATAACGGCCGGTACGCATGGTGACCATCGACCGACGGTTCGGAGCGCCCATCACCCCGAGCGCGCCGGCGCCGAGCGCGCCGCTCCTGCCGAGCGCGACCCCGCCCCCGCAGCGCATGAACCCGGTGTCGGGGGCCGTGATGAGCGCGATGGGCGGCCGCTCGGAGGCCAAACACCCCGCGCTGCTCGCGACGCTGTTCCGGCACGCGCCTTCGGTGCGCACCGTCCTGCTCGGGACGACGATCCTCGCGAGCGGGATGCTGGCCGCCGGACCGGCGCTCGCCCAACGCGCCGAGGAGCCGACGCCCGTCGAGCTGCCGATCGCGACGGCGCCGAACGGCCTGAGTAGCGCGCTGTTCGCGGCGCACGACTTCTCGGACATCCTCCACCGCGGCGAGCGCATGGCCGCGGGCGACTCGGGGCCGCGCGTCGAGGCGATCCAACGCGCCCTCGAGATGCTCGGAGTCCCGCTCCGCGGTGGGTCCGACGGCGACTACGGAGGCGCGACCGCGGATGCGGTGCGCACGTTCCGCGGGCGCTATGGCCTCAACGCCCGCGACGACATCGACAGCGTCTTCCTCCGCGCGCTCGACGACGCGATCCGGACGGCCGAGGGCATCTCGACGCCGCGCTTCGCGCGCGAGCCGGTGTTCCTCGACATCGCGCTCGGCCGCGCGACGCTCGCGGCGGGCACCACGAACAAGGCCGCGACCGAGATCCTCCAGGCCACGCTATACGGGTTGGGCGAAGACATCGGGGGCTCGTTCGTCGACGGCGACTTCGGCGACGCGACCACGCGCGCGCTCGTGTCGTTCCAGCAGCGCAACAACGTCCCCGAGACCGGCGTGCTCGATCACATCACGCTCAGCAAGCTCGACGAAGCGGCCGCCGCGCAGCTCTCGGAGCTCCGCGCGGCCTACCCGGACGCGGGGACGAAGCACGAGCGCTACCGGATCGTGGGCGACCTCGTGAAGAACCGGATCTACGTGATCGACACGCAGACCGACGAACCCATCGCGCGCTACCTCACGTCTCCGGGGCGCGCCGGGAAGCGCACGCTCGGCGACGAGTTCACCGTGCGGCGCACGCTCGTCCGCAAGACTTGGTACCCGACGCCGAGCATGGGCAACAAGCGCCCGATCGGCCCGGGCATCGACAACCCGATGGGCCTCGTGAAGTTCGATCTCGGGCGCTACTACCAATACATCCACGGCACGCCGTTCTCGGTGCGCGGCGCGCTCGGGACGCCCGCGTCGAGCGGCTGCCTGCGAATGAGCAGCGAGAACATCCTCGACATCGCGGACTACATCGAGCCCGGCAGCAACGTGCAGCTCACGCGCGATCGCGCCGAGAGCGATCGGCTCGCGGCCGCCGCGCAGGCGGCGGGGATCGACGACGCGCCGCTCGACGCGGGCCGCGAGAAGCTCGCGTCGTACCTCGTGGGCGAGCTCGGCGAGGACGAAGTCATCGAGTCGGGCCGCGTCGTCCGCAAGTAGACGCGCTCACTTCGGTTCGCAGACGACCGAGGTGATGACGGGCTGAACGGCGCGCATGTTCGCGTCGTTCGACTTGAACTCACCGTCGCCGACGACCTTGTCGTACTCGGGGCGCTTCACGTTGTCGCCGCGCACGCCGAACGTGACGCCCACGGTGTCGACCACGGCCATTCCACTCATGTCCCATTCGAAGCCCATGAGTTCGAAGGGGCCGCCGTGGATCTTCTCGGCCTCCTCGAGTGTCGTCCCCGGCCGGAGCCCCTGCGAGGTCGTCCAGCGCGAGCCGCTGAGGTCCAAGCGCGCGATGCCCTTGGTGGCGTCCTGGTCCTTCCAGTGGATCGTCGCCCGCTTGTCGCGATCGTTCGGGTACACCGCGGTGACCACGAACGTCTCCTCGCTCTCCATGTAGTTCTCTTCCTCGTCCGTCACGTTCGCTTCGCCGACGAGCTTCACGAGCTCCGCGCGCGTCGTGGCGGCGGTGATCCAACTCTTCTCCGGCCCGCCGTCGCAGAGCCAGGTGTCGGCCGCGAGCAACGCCGCAGCGCCGGTCTTCGCGGGGGCGGGCGTCGCGGGCTTCGGCGCTTCGGCCTCCGCGGGCGCTTCGGCGGGGGCCGCGGCCTCCTTGCAGCCGAAGAACAAGAACAAGAGCGCGGGGGCGATTCGAACGTTCACGGGCGGGAGCCTCCCCCGCGTCCGCACCGGCCGCAAGGCGCTCACTCGCGCTTCATCACCGGCTTGGGCGAACGGTCGATGCGGTACAGGCCCCAGTGCTTCTCGGCGCCGTCCGGGTCGTCCG
>JAUHYN010000136.1 GCA_030426505.1 bacterium
GTCGCTCCCGGAAGTTCCTCGAGGAGGCGGGGCGGCTGTTCGCGCAGGGGCCGATCGACGTCGTGCGGCACCGCGGCGCGGCGGCGCACACCGCGAACCGCGCGGGGCTCGTCCTCACCAACGACATCGAGGTCGCGGTGCGCAACATCGCGAAGGACTTCGACGTGCGGCCGGTCTTCCCCGACGCCGCGGGCGCGGCGGAGACGCTCGGCAAGGTGCCGGCGATCCGTGAGCTCCTCGCGTACGCGGTGAGCGAGGAGTACTTCAAGGCGCGCGCGAAGCTCGGCTTCTCGATTCAGACCTGACCTCGGCGCTCGTCGACATGGAGATCGTCGCCCGGTCGGTGGCCTGGTTCGGCATCGTGGGCGGGCTGCCGCCTTCGTTGCTGTTGTTCGTGGTGGCGGAGACGGCGCGCGGGCGTGTGCTCGGCGCGGCGGGGTTGCTGGCGGTCGCGGCGCTCTTCTCGGCTACGACGCGGTGGCGGCGGATCGCGATCGCGCCGGCGGTGGTCGCCGTGGCCGGGGTGCTGGGGCTCGCGTGGACGATCCCACGGAATGCGCCGTCGCCGGGGTTCGAGGGGACGCCGATCGAGGCGAGCGTCTGGCAGTTGGTGCCGGAGGTCGATCTCGTGAAGTTGGGGATCGCGGTGGCCGTTTGGATCGACCCGCACGTGGATCGCGCGCAGGCGCGCCGCATCGCGGACGTCGCGCTACCGATCTACGCCGAGATCCCGGACCACCCGCGGACCGCGCTCGCGTTCGCGTTCGGGGAGGTGTTCGGTTCGGTGCGGGACGGGCACCGCTATTGGTCGACGCCGCGGCAGGAGGGCGCGCCCGTGTTGATCTTCCTGCACGGCTCGGCCGGCAACTTCGCGAGCTACGCGCGCGTCTCGAGCGCGCTCGACGCGGTGGTGGTGTGTCCGTCGGTCGGCTTCGGGCTGTACCTGAACTCGGAGCGCACGGCGGCGGTCGTCGAGGACGCGCGCCGCTTCGCGGTGGAGACGCTCGGCGGCGACCCGGAGCGCGTGTTCGTCGCGGCGTTGTCGCAAGGCGGCGTGGGCGGGATGGAGGTCGCGCGCGGCGCCGAGTGGGTGCGGGGGTTGATCTTGATCAGCGCCGTGATGGAGCCGCACCTCGCCGAGGGCTGGACCGGCCCGGAGGTGTTCGTGATGCACGGCGAGGCGGACCGGCGCATCCCGGTCGAAGAGATTCGCGCGCGCGTCGCGACGATGGCGCGGACGGCGACGGTGAGCGCGACGTACTTCGAGGGGGAGGATCACTTCTTGATGTTCTCGCGGCGCTCGGAGGTGGTGGAAGCGATCGCGTCGTTCATCGATCGGGGAGGGGAGGAGGGCGATGGGGACGCGGACCCGGCGATGGACCCTGAGGCTTCGGGTACGGCGGATCGCGAGGTGGACGTCGGAGGGGACCGGGAGGATCCGGAGGCCGGCTCGGATCCGGATGCGGAGCTCGATCGCTGAGTCGAAGCGCACACGTCACCCTCATCTCCTCGTTCGATTCAACTACAGGAGACGCCGCCCGACGCAGACGCGCCGAACGGGCTCGAAGTCTCCGCACACCTCCCCGCTAGATTCGAAGCGCACACGTCACCGCGGCGCACGGCGCATGAAGATTCCTCCCCATCGCCTCGTTCGATTCAACTACAGGAGACGCCGCCCGACGCAGACGCGCCGAACGTGCTCGAAGCCCCCGCACACCTCCCGGTTAGCCGCCGCCCTTCGTGAGGAAGTCCACCGCGATCAGCTCGTTGCCCACCGCGATCATCACGTACGGCGGCGACGTCGGCAGCACCATCTGACGCCCGGCCTTGCCGCCGAGGTCGACCGTCGCGCGGCCCACGCCGTCGCGGCCGACGAGGTGCGCGATGCCGTTGTCGTCGACGACCGCGAAGTCGTCCTCCACCTCGATCACCGGGACGTAGATCGGAGGGCCCGCGATGTAGCTCGACTTCACCGCGCCGCTCGCGTCGAGGAGCTCGAAGGCCCCGTCTTCACCCCAGGCGAGGATGTCGCTGTTGGCGAGGATGCGCGTGCCCGTGACGCGGGCGGCGCGCGTGTGTTCGAAGACGAGCGCGCCGTTCGCGGAGAACGCCTTCACGCCGTCGGCGTCGCCGACCGCGATGGTCTGGCCGCGGGCGCTGGGGCCGGAGCCCTGGCCGACGACCGATTCGTCGAACACCTTCGTGCCCGCGGCGTCGTAGCCGACGAGGCGCCCGGTGTCGGTCGCGACGTACGTGACGCCGTCCTCATCAACGGCGGGCGCCGTGTCGGTCGCGCCGCCGACATTCACGTCGAAGAGGATCGTCCCCGCTTCGTCGAACGCGATCATCCGGCCCGAGTTCGCGACGACGCGGAGCGTGCCGTCCGGCGCCGCGACGATCGGAGCGGTCGCGCCGAGCATCACGTCGGGCGCCGCGAGGTCCTGACCGGCGAGGTCCGTGTGGACGATGCGGCCGATCGACGTGACGAGGTAGATGTTCGTCCCCACCACGGCGGGCGCATGCGGCGTCGGGAACGTGTCGTAGGGGCCCTCGAGGACGAGGCTCGTCGCGTCCAGCGTCACGAACTGCGCCGGGTTCTCGCGTTCGACCACGATGATGCGGTCCTCCGGACCGAGCGCCGGTGGGGCGATCGGGCGCTCCATCGCGTGGCGCCAGCGCAGGAAGATCTCCGCGGGCTCGTCTCCGCCCGAACACGCGGCGAGGAGGAGGGGACACGCGAGCGCCAGGACACCGAATCGCATCGTCGCCTTATAGTCCGCGCGGCGCGCCTTCGGGAGTGAAACGCACCGCGTGATGGGGACCGCACCGAGGTCCGCAGATGGGGTACCCGCCCGGATGTTGCGCCCAGCCGGGTATGGCGGTACTTGCGATCGTCGGAGCACTCGGACTCCCTATCGGCATGGCCCAGCCCGCCCCGCCCAAAGTGACGGATCCCATCCCCGGCGTGCCGGTCAACGCGAAGCCTCTGCGAATCGGGCTCTACGTGCTGCTCGCGCTCACCGCGGTGGCCGCGCTGTTCCTGCAGCCCGCGTTGGGCGGCGCCGTCGAGCGCGGCGCGCTCGCGCGGTTCTGGCTGTTCCTCCCGATCGCGCTTTACGGCGCGTTCCTGCTCGCGTACGCCGTCGATCGCGCGCTCCTCGTGAAGCGCCGCCGGTATCCGGCCGGCAAGGCGTTCTTCCAGATCGCGTTCGGCGTGCTCTTCGCGCTGCTGCTCCTGCCGTCCACGACCGCGGACTTCGCGGCGCGTCGCCCGGAGGGCGTCCAGCGCTACCTCGTCCACAGCGACGCCCACGCGCGCGTGCTCGCGATCGAGGCGCTCGGCTTCAGAGGCGCCGAAGCGGCGCGCCCGTATGCGAAGGTGCTCGTGGACCGCCTCGACGACCGCGACGAAGAGGTGCGTCGAGCGGCTACAGCGGTCCTCGCGCGGTGGTCGGGGAAGAAAGCCGACGACGCGACTGGAATCCGAGCGTGGGCTTTGGAATGGTCTAGGCAGGAGAGCCCTTGAAGCGCTTCGCCATCGTCCTGCAGGCCATCGTCGGCCTAGCACTCCTCTTCGGCGGAGCCTACTTCGCCGTCGAAGCGATCGTGGGGCCGACCGCCGAGCTCGAGTCGCAGATGGTGGCGACCTCGAACGCGCGCCTCGCCGCCGCCGAGCTCTCCTCCGCCGGCGCCGCGCTCCGGGACACGATCGTCCTCAACGATCTCGGTGCTTCCATCCGCAACAAGGAACGCCGCGAACGCGCGCTGCTCCGCGCGCTCGAGAGCGCGCGCGCCCAGCTCGGCGGCGCGGGTCAGGTCGCCCTGATCGGTGAAGGCCTCGAGATGATCGTCGGCGGCGAGGACATCGGCGCCTTCGTGAAGCTCCCCGGGACCATCTCCGCGCTCGAAGGCGGCCCGTCCACGCGCCTCGAACGCATCGGGTCCCAGGTCCTGCTCGTCACGTGTACGCCGCTCGGCGGGCAGGGCGACGCGAAGGCCGCGCTCGTCCTCGCCACGCCGATGACCCGCGGGCGTTTGCACCGCCTCGTCGTCGGGCTCCCGAACCAGACGCACGTGGTGCTCGCGCACCGGGGCGCGTCGATCACCGGCACGATCGATCCGCAGTCGATGACCCACGTCGATCCGCGCTCGAAGGGCTCGACGATCGCGGTGCTCGGTGACGTGTACGCGATGCACAAGCGCGGGCTCGATGACGACTCGGCGTCGCAGATCACCGCGATCGGGTTGTCGAAGATCAGCGACGGCGCGTCGGCGAGCGCGATCCCGCAGTTCAGGCTCCTGCTCGGCGTGTTGTTCGGCGCGCTCGTCCTCCTGATGTTCCTGCTCGGCGTGTTCTCGCCCGCGCCGGCGGCCGCGGTGGCCGAGGCCCCCACGCTCGGGGAGGCGCCGTCGATCCCGGACTTCGCGAACCTCGCCGAACTCCCGAACCTCGCCGAACTCCCGAACGCGCCGGTCACGTCGACGCCGACCGGGGACCCGGCGGTCGCGCAGGCGCTGTCGTCGCCGTCGGGTTCGCTGCCCACGATCCCTGCGCCGCCGCCCCCCGCACCGGCCGCGTCCGCGCCGCCACCGAAGATCGACTTCATCAACGCGCCGAAGCCGTCGATGTCGAGCGACCTCCACGCGCCGCCGCTCGAGCCGCAGCTCCAGCCGCCGGGCGGGAGCGATTCGCTCCGCTTCCCGCAGTCGCCGTCGCAGTCCACGGACTCGCTCGAGGCGCAGTTCGCGCAGAAGACGATGCCCGCGCAGAAGGCGCCCGACGGCGGCATCCCGCTCCCGCCGCTCAGCCCGAGCCGAAGCGCGCAGCGCGCGATCCCCGCGCACACCCAGACGCCGCCTCCGCCGGCCACGCCTCCGCCCGCGTCGCCGTTCGACGCGATCGCGCAGGCCGCGCGCGGGTCGGCGCCGCCGCGCCCCGTCGCGA
The DNA here is from genome assembly GCA_030426505.1 of bacterium. Classification (GTDB taxonomy): domain Bacteria; phylum Myxococcota; class Kuafuiibacteriia; order Kuafuiibacteriales; family Kuafuiibacteriaceae; genus JAUHYN01. The sequence continues at coordinate 4,946 of JAUHYN010000136.1, forward strand.
CGCCGGTACCTTCCGGCGGGCCCGACGATCTCCCCGCGCCGAAGGGCGGCGTGCCGCCCGAGCTCGCGGCCGCGCAGCGCGCCGACGCGCAGCGCATGGCGCACCACACGCCGGCGCCGAAGCCGTCCGCCGTGAGCTTCGCGCCGACCCCGTACGATCCGGAGCTGCTCGAGCCGAAGCGCGACGCGATCCCGCTCCCGGGGAGCGGCACGCCGATGCCGGCGTACGGGTCGAGTTCGCACCCGTCGAGTCCGCCGCCCCAGGCGTACAACAGCCCGAGCACCTCGAGCTCGGGTTACGGGGCGCCGCAGTACAACTCGCCGCCGCCGAGTGGGCCAGGGCCGTTCGGCGGGCCGAGCCCGTTCGCGTCGGGGGCGCCGAGCGCGTCGTCGACCGGCGGCGACCCGTGGCACAACCAAAACCCCTCGCAGTCCTCGTCCGACGTGCATGGACCGACCGGGACGGTGCGCGGACTGCCGCCCTCACAGGTCGGCATGTCGGTGCCACCGCTCGGACCGCAGATGGCCTCGGTTCGCCCCGCGCCGTCGGTGCCCGACGCGCTCCAACCGTTCGACGAAGCGCACTACCGCTCGGTGTACGACGAGTTCGTGGGCAGCAAGGCGCAGCTCGGCGAAGCGGTGGACAGCATCACGTACGAGGGCTTCCGCACGAAGCTGCGCTCGAGCGAGCAGGCGCTCCTCGATCGCCACAAGTGCCGCGCGGTGCGCTTCCAGGTGTTGGTCCGCGACCGCACCGTCTCGCTGCGCCCGCAGCTCGTTCGTTAGGGCGCATTCATCATCGACTGCGCCGTCGTCCGCACGAGCGCGTAGACCGCGTCGGCGTCGAGCGGGAGGTGACCGTCGAGCACGAGCATCGCGAGGCCGTGGACGTACGCCCACATCGTCGTCGCGACCGCGTCGGGCGGAGTGTCGCCGCGGAGGAGGCCGCGCGCCTCCGCGCGCTCGACTTGATCGAGCAGTCCCTTGAACGCGCGCATCCCGACGAGATCGAGGTCGGGGTGCTGGCCGATCTTGTTCGCGAGCGTGGGCCCGAACATCACGCGGTAGTGCGCGCTGTGCTCGAGCGCGAAGCGTAGGTACGCCTCGCCGCCGCCGACGAAGCGCTCGAAGTCGTCGCCCGCGGCCTCCGCCGCCTCGAGCGCTTCGGCGAGGCGCTCGAAGCCCTCGGTCGCGATCGCGACGAGCAGCGCCTCCTTGTCCGCGAAGTGTCGGTAGGGCGCGTTGTGCGAGACGCCCGCGCGGCGCGCCGCCTCCCGCAGGTTGAGCGCGTCGACGCCGCCCTCCGCGACGAGCGCGACCGCCGCGTCGAGCAGCGCGCGGCGCAGATCGCCGTGGTGGTAGCGCTTGGGAGATCGCTTCGCCTGGCGCACGCACCGGATCATCGCGGGGTATGTTGACACCGTCAACATGTCCGTGGATCCAATGTGGACACCGTCAACATTGACTGTTCACGGAAGGAGTCCCCGAACATGGTCCTCGCAGAGAAGCTCACCCCCTACGATCCCCGCCCCGCGCTCTCGCGCCTCTTCGCCGACCTCGGCCGCGAACACGGCTTCGAGCCGCTCGAGGTCGAAGGCACGATCCCCGCCGCCCTCGAAGGCACGCTGTACCGCAACGGCCCCGCGCTTCGGCAACGCCGACCGCCGCTACGGTCACTGGTTCGACGGCGACGGCGGCGTCACCGCCGTGCGCCTCGCGAACGGGCGCGCCGAGGGCGCCGTGCGCCTCGTCGACAGCTGGCACCTCGACGAGGAGCGCCGCACCGGCCGCACCTCGACGGTCGGCTTCGCGACGCGCGTCGGCGGGCCGATCGCCCAGCTGTGGTCGATGGCGAGGCGCCGCTTCCGCAACCCCGCGAACACCAGCGTGATGTGGTGGAACGATCGCCTACTCGCGCTCTACGAGGGCGGCGCGCCGACCGCGATCGATCCGGACACACTCGAGGCGCAGGGCACCACCGACCTCGCGGGCGCGCTCGACTCGCCGTTCTCCGCGCACCCGTCCACCGCGCCGGACGGCACCACGTACAACTTCGGCGTTTCGCTCTCGCGCGTGGCGACGCTCCGGCTGTACCGGCTGGGCGAGCGCGCCGAGTGCGTGCGCTCGTTCGTGTTGCGCGGGCACCCGCTCGTCCACGACTTCGTGGTGACCGACCACTACGCGATCTTCTTCGTGTCGCCGCTGCGGATGAACGGGCCGTCGGTGCTGGTCGGGTGGAAGACGCCGCTCGAGGCGCTCGAGTGGCGGCCGGAGGAGGGCACGGACGTCTACGTCGTCCCGCTCGATTCGAGCGCGCCGATCGCGTGTTTCTCGACCGACCCGTTCTACCAGTGGCACTTCGCCAACGCGTACGAAGAGGGCCGCACGATCGTCGTCGACTTCGTGCGCTACGACGACTTCACCACCAACGACTTCCTCTCCGCGTTGTTCGAGCGCCGCGCACCCGAAGCGCCGGCGGACGGAGCGCTCGTGCGGCGCGCGATCGATCTCGATACGGGCGCGATGACGGAGGCGACGCTGTTCTCGCGCTCGTGCGAGTTCCCGCGGATCGATCCGGCCGACGCCGGGCGACCGCACCGCTACGTCTACCTCGCAGCGCACTCCACCCGCGAGCGCGCGTTCGGCGGCTTCGACGAGCTCGTGCGCGTCGACGTGGAGACCGGCCGGGCCGAGCCCTACGCGTTGGGGCACGCCGACTTCGTCTCGGAGCCGGTCTACGCGAACGGTTATCTGCTCGCGTACGTCTACGACGACCGCGCGCGCCGCACGCACCTCGCGATCCTCGACGCGGACCGCCCGCACCGCCCGCCCGTCGCGCGGTGTGGGTTCGACCAGCCGCTCCCTCCGACGTTCCACGGCTTCTGGCGCGACGCGGTGGTGACGCGATGAGGGCGGCGTACGTCCGCGTGTCCGTGTTGTTCGTCCTCGCCGCGCCGCTCGGAGGGTGCGCGTCGTGTTTCTCGGATCAGATCGCGTCGGGCGTCGCGAAGCTCACCGTCTCTTCGGCCGGCGCGGTCGTGATCGCGGTCCGCGACGACACGCGGTGTGGCTTCGCGTCGGACGCCGTGGAGACGATCGTCGAGGGCGAGGTCGGCGGGGTAGGGCGCGTGGTCCGGCGCGTCGAGGGCTGCGCGATCGATCTCGGCGCCTCGTCCCGCCTCGACGAGGACTGCGAGGGCGCGACCACCGACGCGAGCGGGCGCGTGACGGTCTCCGCCGAGGAGATCACGTGGGGCACCCTCACCGGGGATCCGTCGCGACCCGTCATCCCGCGCGACGCCGACGCGGTCTCGATCCGCTTCGTGTCCTCGCTCGCTTCGTTCGTCGCGCGCACCTCTGCGGATTCGGCCGAGATGCGCATCGACGGCGCGCTCGCCGCGACGATCGGTGTGCGCCTCGCGCGCGCGGCGGACTCCGGCGTCTGCGCCGTGCCCACGCGCAACTTCGCGTTCGAGGGGGTGCGCCTGACAGACGCTTCGATCCGCCTCGACAGCGGGCGCGGCGATCCGATTGTCGAGCTCGACCGCGTGGCGGCGCGACTCGACGCGGTGTTCGGGGTCCACGGCGCGCGCGCGAACCACGTGGCCGGGTCCGTGACGGTGTTCGACGCGCCCCACCCGATCGACGAGCCGCTCCTCGACGACTTCGACGCGGCCGCTCACGAGGCCTCGTACGCCTGCGACCCCGCGCTCGCGCGGCCGCTGACGTTCGAGTGCGAGGCGCCGTGGGGCGACGTCGCCGTCGCCGTCGCGCGGCTCCCCACGGCGCTCGCGGGCCGCGTCGCGGGCGTCGCCGCCGATCACTGCTTCGCGGATCCGTCGATGTACGTCGTGGCGTCCGACGTCGCCGCGGGGCGACGCGGCGTGGCCACGAAGACGCTCCGCGCCGGCGCGTGTTTGCTCCGCTTCGACGGCGCAGTCGGCGCACCCGACTGCTTCGGTGACGCGCCGATCGCGCGCGGCGTGGTGCGGGTCGAGGGGAGCCAGACGATCCGCGGCCGCACCACCGGCGACGTGGTTCGACCGGCCGCGCCCGAGTCCGAGACCGCGGTGTCGATGCAGCTCGATCTCTACGTCGAGGCGCCGCTCGCGTTCGAGCTCGCGCCGGGGACGCCCACGCTCGAGTGGAGCGGCGGCCGCCTGCGAACCGAGGTCCGGCCGACGATGGCCCAGGACCCGACCACCGGCCTCTGCGTCGCGCCGACGCCGAACGCTCGCCTGTGGCTGGAGTCCGACGACTTCGCGTACACGCTCGACGTCGGCGCGGTGTCGCTCTCCGGGCGCGCCGCGATCGACGTCGCCGCGCGGAGCGGGCGCGGCGTCTCGGACGAGAACGCGATCGATGGGACGGTCACGCTCGGCGAGACGCCGCATACGATCGACGGCCCGCTCGATCCCACGTACGACCCGGCGCGCTTCGCCGCGTCCTACGCCTGCCTCGATCTGGTGGAGGGCGCCGCGTGCGACCTCGACGCGACCGTCATCGCCGAGGTCGCGCGCGTGTTGATCGCGGGCGCCGGCCACGCCGCGCAGCTCCTGTCCGACGACGACACCTGCCCGGACGCCGACAGCCCGGCGCTCGGCGACATCGCCGTCGACGGCTGCGACCTCGAGGGCTACGAGGACTGGGACCTACTCGAGCGCGACTACGACGCGTGCGCCTTCGATGCCGACGCGCCCGTCACGCTGTTCGAGTCGTGCGCGGGCACCGTCGACTGGGCGGCGGGGCGCTTCGAGGTCCGCGGCAACGACTTCGTGCGGCGGCGCCTGTGCGCCGACATCGAGAGCCCGCGCGACCTGATCGACTTCATCGACGCGCCGCACCCGCGCGCGCCCGACGTCGCGCGCGTGGTCGCCGAGCAGGTCGAGCTGTCCGACTTCGTCGTGGGGCGCACGGACGCGCTCGGCGCGCCGATCTTCGAAGCGTCCTTCGCGGGCGTCGTCGAGCTCGACGTCACGCCGGTCTTCGGCGAGCGCGCCGAGTCACCCGGGCGCTTCGACGTCCCGACCCCGATCGCCCGCGTGGATCGCGCGCGCTTCGAACGGACCACCGTCGCGCTGCACGTGCAGGGGCTGACGTTGGTGTACGACGTCGAAGCGGATCTCGACGCCCAGCTCGGCGTGTTCCGCGGAGCGGGCAATCGGCTGCGCGGGCGCATCACGCTCGACGGCGTCCCGTACAACCTCGACGAACCGTTCGATCCCGCGCTCACGCCCGAGGCGCAGGACGCGAGCTACAGCTGCGATCCCCGGCTCGCGATGACGCTCGACTGAGAGGGCACCTCAGAGCGCCGGCGCTTCCTTGGCGACGCCGGCCTGGTGGCCGTCGACGAGCGAGGGCCCGGTGTCCTTCATGCGGGGGTTCATGAAGAAGAACAGGCGGCGCACGGCCTTCACGTCGAACGGGCGGCGCTCGCGGCCGTCGCGCCAGCGGCGGCGGGCGAGGCGGATCATCGCGTCGCGGAGGGGGCGGCCCTTCTGCGCTACGCCGCGGTGACGGTGGAGATCCTCCTCGAGGAAGAACGCGGTGCCCGCGACGATCTCGAAGTCGCGGATCATCCGGTCGATGTCCTCGGTCATCCACGGCGTGACGTTCTTGCGGAAGCCGAAGTCGCGCCACTGTTCGCTCTCCCAGTCGGAGAGTGAAGACGTGCCGCCGAGGCCGTTCGCGATCGCCTCTTCGTACAGCGGCGTCGACGCGTAAGGCGTGTACGTGTTCAGCACGAACACCGCGGACGGGACGATCCGCTTGAGGTCCTTGCACAGCTCGAGCGACATGCGCACGTCGCGCTCCGGGTCTTCCGGGTAGCCGAGCGTGAACGACAGGTCCGGCGTGATGCCGAACTCCGCCATGCGCTCCGCCATCACGTAGACCTGCTCGTTGCTGTGCTCCTTCTTGATCTTCTCGAGGACGGTCGGGTCCCCGCTCTCGAGCCCGACGAAGAACCGCTTGCAGCCGCTCTCGGCCATCAGCTTCCACACCTCGCGCGGCATCTTCGCGAGTTGGTCGGGGCGCCCGAACGCGATCCAGGGCTTCGCGATGCCCGCCTCGATCATCCCCTGGCACAGCTCGGTGGTGCGCTTCGGGTGGACGATCAGGTTGCTGTCCGCGAACTCGATCGAGTCGGCCTCGGGCGCGCGCTTCAACAGGTACGACAGCTCGTCGACGCAGCGCTCGGCGCTGTACCCCGTCCACCCGAACTCGAACTCGAAGTTCACGGTGCAGAACTGACAGGCGAACGGGCAGCCGGTCGACGAGTGGTACGTCAGCGCCTTGCCGCCGACGAGGATGTGGACGAGGTACTGCGAGGGATCGAGCTGCTCGAACGGGGGCCGCCCGAACGCGTTCTGATCGCGCATCTTCGCGCGCGCGCCGTACACCGGCTCGCCGCGCCCGGTCTTGTAGGAGACGCCCGGTATCCCGGCCGGCTCGCTGCCGCGCACGAGCGCGTCGCAGACCTGCGCGAACGCCCACTCGCCCTGACCCTTGATGACCACGTCCACGTTCGCGTCCGCGAGCGTCTCCTCGACGTACATCGACGGGTGCGCGCCGCCCCATACCAGAGGGACGAGCGGGTGCCGTCGGCGCAGCGCGCGCGCCGCCTTGATCGCGTTGACGGTCTGGTTGCCGGTGAAGCACGAGATGCCGACGACGGCGGCGCCTTCGGCGGCGTCGTTCAGCGCGCGTATGGGATCGGGCGCCTTGCCGCCGTCCACCAGGACGACCTCGTACTTCGTCGGGTCGAGGTTCCCGCCGAGTTGGAGGATGGGCCAGGGGAGGCGGTGGAACTCGGGCCGCGACACCCGGGGGTGGAACAGCACCACGCGGTGTCGTCGGGCGCCCATCGGCTCCGGACGGTATTCGTTGGGAGGTCGATTCGCAATGACGACGATCGCACGTGCGTGATACCGCCGACCGTCACGATGCTCACGCATCTGTCCGTCAAGAACCTCGCGCTGG
>JAUHYN010000137.1 GCA_030426505.1 bacterium
GACGTTGGGCCGGATCTCGCCGCTCCCCTCGAACGTCGCCGAGCCGGTCGCGAACGTGTACTGGTAGTACCCGGAGCCGAGGCCCTCGATCCGAACACGCGCGAAGCCGCTTTCGACGACGACCTCGCGCTCCTCGACGAGCCACACGCTGCCGGGCTCGTCCGCGTAGCGCCACACGGAGACCCAGACCGTGCGGAGGCGCGCCGCGAAGGTCCACAGCAACACGGACGACGACGTCATCGCGCCGGCCTGGACGCCCGACGGGAAGTCCTCGGGCGACTCCTGCATCGTCGTGAGCGGGTCGTAGGGGACGAGCGTCGCGGCGTCGTTCGGGGTGTCGTCGCCGCCACACCGAACGCCCGCGGCGGCGAGCGCAGCGGCGCCGCCCAGCTTGAGGACGTCGCGCCGGTCGAGCGGTCCGAGCGTCACGCGGGGATCATACCACCGCGCGGGGCTACTCGGGCTTCGTGGGGTTCTTGTCGGGCGGCGGGACCTCGAGGATCTTGCCGTTCTTGATCGTGAGGATGCGGACCGACTTCTCGGCGTCGTTGCCCTTCACGAACGAGGTCTTGCCGGTCACGCCCTGGTAGTCGTGGACGCGGCGCAGCGCGGCGCGGAGGTCCTCGCGGGTCGCGGGGCGCTGCTCGGCGAGGATCTTGCCGACGATCTTCGCGTTGTCGAAGAAGAGGCGACGACGAACTCCTGCGTGGCCTTGTCGTCCGCGTCGACGAAGAAGCCGTCCGTGAAGATCGCGTTCTCGACGTTGCGGCCCGAGCGCTCCGTGACCGTCTCCGAGTTCCAGCCGCTCGCGCCCATCAGGGTCACCGGCTTCACGTCCCGGCCGAGCGTCTTCTCGATGATCCGGAGGCGACGCGGGTCCTGCTCGACGATGATGTCCTCGAACGCGAGCGCCGCGGTGATCATCGAGATCGACTTCGGGTAGTCGGGGATGAACAGCCCGTCGAAGTCGACGATCGGCTTGAGGTCCTTCCTCGCCTGCTCCTTACAGCGGTTCTGGCGGTACGAGTCCGGCTGCTTGTCGCACTCGCGCAGCGCCTTCTTGTAGTCCCACCGCAGGTCGAGGACGTCGCGGGCGACGAGGCGCTTCACTTGCGTGGTGAACGTGGTGTCCTCGGTGCCGTACGACTCGACGCCCCGGATCTCGCCCTTCCGCTTCTCGACCTCGTCCCAGAACAGGTGGAGGAGCTCTTCGCCGTACGGGTGACGCGGGTAGAGGATCGCGAAGCGCTTGAGGCCCTGGATGTCCATCGCGTGCTCGACGAGCGCCTCGACTTGCCGGCGGTTCGTCAGCCCATTGCGGAACACGTGCGGCCCGACATCCGCGAGCTGGTCAGCGATGCTGATCGTCAGCAGCGGGACGCCGAGCTCCTGCGCCTTGTAGGCCGCCGCCTCCGCCTCGTACGTGAAGATCGGGCCGAGGATGCCGATGACGCTGTCTTCGACGACCAGCGACTTCACCATCGCCGCCGCCGTCGCGCGGTCGCTCTTCGTGTCGCGCACGATGAGCTTCAGATTCGTGCGGCCGCGGTTGTCCTCGTCGAGCCCGAGCGCGAGCTGGATCGCCTGGAGCGCGAGCTTGCCGTAGGACGCGTGCTTGCCGGAGAGCGGCAGCAGCACGCCGAGGTGGTTCGGCGTCACCTTCCGGCGCGCCTCGATCAGGCGAATCATCTCGCGCGCGCCGTCCGCGAAGCGGCCGCTCGGCCAGTCGCCGAGATAGCCCGCGAGGGTCTGCGACGCGTTCTCGAGCTCGCGCACGTGGTACTGGATGCGGCCGAGTTTGTAGACGAGCAGCTCCGCCGGGAACTGCTTGCGCCCGCGCTGCTCGAGGAGTTGGCGCACGCCGGTCGCGGGGAGGCGCCCGTCGATCAGCTCCTCGATCTCGCGCCCGATGGCGTCCTTCTGGGCCGGGTCCTTCTCGAGGTCGTAGACGATCAGGAGCCACTTCGCCGCGCCGGTGACGTCGCCCGCTTCCAGCGACGCGTCGGCCGCGCGGGATGCGACCTCCTTTTGCGCCGAGTCGTCCCGGGCGCCCTCGAACTCCGTCTTGAAGGTGGCGAGTGGCCCCTCCTCGCTGACGGGGGGCCCACCCTCGCACGACCCGAGGCGGTCCTTCGCGAGCGTGGCACCCGCGTGCAGCGGGTAGTCACGCGCGAGGCGCTCGAGGTACACGCGCGACGCCGGGCAGCCGCCCTCGTCGTACAGGATCGATGACAGCTCGGAGAGCGCGTTCGGGACTTGTTTGCTCTCGGGGAAGAGGTCGACGACCTCCTGGAACCGCGCCTTCGCCGTGGCCAGATCGTTGCTGTTCTGGGCGGTCTTGGCCTCGCGGTAGAGCTGCTCGGCGCCCTCCTCGTAGGTCATCTCGACGCCGTTCACCATGACCCGCTTCGGGCCACAGGCGCTCGTCGACGTCGCGACGACCAAATACAAAAGGACACACCCCATGAGGGACCTCGCGGGGGCAGCCGAGTCAGATGTCAGCATTCGATGTGCTCGGTCGAACCGACGCGCGCGCCCCGGACATTCCGTCGAGGCGCACTGGATTACATCAGGTTGCGGAGCGGGACCTTGTGGCCACCGTAGGGCAGCAACGCCATCTGACGCGCGCGCTTGATCGCCTTCGCCAGCGCGCGCTGATTCTTCGCGGTCACGCCGGACACGCGACGCGGGACGATCTTGCCGCGCTCCGTGATGAACCGCGAGAGCAGCTGCGGATCGCGCCAATCGATCTTCAGGGTCTTGTCGACGAGGAAGGGGTCGACCTTGCGCTTGCCGCCGCGCCGACGCCCGCCGCGGTCGCCGCCCCGGCCGTCACGGTCATCGCCGTCGCGATCGCGGTCGCGATCCCGGCCGCGGCCACCACCGCCGCCGCCACCGCGCCGATCGTTGTCTCGATCTTTGTCAAACTTCATCGCTTCGCCTGCTTCTTGACCGCGTCCCAGCCCTTACGCGTGAGCGTGCGAAGGGCGCGCGTCGAAATGTCCATGCGGACCCACTGACCCGACTCCGGGTCGAAGATGCGCTTGCTGCGGATGTTGGCCTTGCGGACCGTTCGCGTCTTCCGATTCGAGTGCGAAACGAGGTTCCCGCTCATCCGCGCCTTGCCGGTGATCTGGCACTTTGCCACGATTCTTCCTCCAACTTTCGACACTTCGCAGCACGGGGGGCCACGAAGAGGGGCGGAGGTAGCACGGTCGCCCGGGGTCTGCAAGGAAGAATGTCGGTCAGGAAAGCGGCGGCAGACGCCCGAGCACCTTGGCGGTGACCAAGCCCGCGAACCCCGCGAGGAGACACACGTTCGAGGCCATTCCGACCACGCGCGCGGCCCGGGACAGGTCGCCGTCCTCGAGGTACCGCGGCGTGGACCGGCCGAGGAACCGCAGGAACAACGCGGTCGCCATCGCGAACGCGCCGCTCGAGGCCCACCCCGTCGTCAGCGCCCCCACGATCAGCGCCACGAAGCTGGCGTAGGCCCAGGGGTCGTCGCGGCCGAGGCCGAGGAGTTCGCGGGTCGATTCGTCGAGGCGCTGCAACATGACCGTTCTGCCACAGGGTTCGGCCGCTGTGTGCGGTTTTTGTAGGGGCACTTGGCACGGGACTCAGCGCGCTTCGAGGCGGTCGAGCACGCGGCCCTCCCCGCCCGGCAACGCGAACGTCCGGCGCTCCACGTGGACCAGCCCGGACGCCTCGAGCTCCGCCACCGACGGCGCCCCCGCCCCGCCCGACAACACGAGCGCCCCACCCGGCCTCAGGTGCTTCGCCGCGCGCTCCGCGAGCTCCACCGGCGGGATGGTCGCGCGCGAGACGATGCGATCGACCGGCCAGGCGATCCGCCCCGGCGTCGGCGCCGCCTCCAGCTTCCCCTCGACCACCCGCACCTTCGACAGCGCCAGCTCCGCCAGCACCGTCCTCAGGAACGACGTCCGCTTCCGGATCGGCTCGAGCAACGTGAGCGCCAACGAAGGCCGCGCCAACGCGAGCGCCACGCCCGGGAATCCGCCGCCCGAGCCCACGTCGATCGTCACGCCGCCGTCGTCCTCGACGAGCTCGGCGAACAACAGCGAGTCCAGCCCGTGGATCGACGCCGCCCGCACCGGGTCCGTCACCGTCGTCAGGTTGATCTTCTTCGCCCACTTCTCGACGAGCGCGTGGTGCCGCGCGAGGCCGTCCGCGACGGCGTCCGACACCTCGAGGCCCATCGCCTCCGCGCCCGCGAGGAGCGCGTCCCGGTAGGCGCTCATCGCTTGGAAGCGCGGCGCCCCACGATCGGCGCCGCGGCCGGCGACGTCTTCATCGGGAGCTCGTAGCGTCGCTCGCCATCGAAGTCGTAGAGCGCGCCCTGTACCGCGCCGGCCGTCGGCACCAGCCCGATCTCCCCGACGCCCTTCGCGCCGTACGGGCCCTCGGGCTCGTGCTCCTCGACCAGGATGATCTCCATCGGCGGCGTGTGCCGCGCGCGCAGGATCCCGAGGCCACGCATCGTCATGTTCTGCGGCATCCCGTCGTCGCCGCACGGCAGCTCCTCGGAGAGCGCGTAGCCGAGGCCCATGTGCAGCGAGCCCTCGATCTGGCCGCTGCAGAGCACCGGGTTGATCGCCTTGCCGACGTCGTGCGCCGCGACGACCTTCTCGAGCTTGCCCTCCTCGTCGAGGATCACGAGCTGCGTCGCGTAGCCGAACGCGGTGTGCGTCTTCGGGTTGTCGACCGGCGCGCCGAGCGGAACCGTGTCGTTGCACAGGAACTCACCGACGAAGACGCGCCCCTTCAGCTTCTCGAGGTCGCCGTCGTTCGCGTCGAGCGCCTTCTTCATGTCCTCCGCCGCGAGGATCACGGCGTTGCCGCCGAACAGCGTCGCGCGCGAGCCGGTCGTCTGGCCGCACTGCAGCGCGAACGTGGTGTCGACCTTCGCGCGGAACAGATCCGGCGACAGCCCCGTCACCTCGCACGCGAACTGGATGAGGATGGTGAGGAGCCCCTGCCCCATCTCGGTGTAGCCGTTGTAGAGCGACACCGTCCCGTCCTCTTCCACCACGAGCCGGCACTTGCCCCACTCCGACGCGCCGTTGCCGATGCCGCTGTTCTTGATCCCGCAGCCGAGCCCGACCGCGCGCCCGCGCGCCTTCGCCTCGTCGTAGTGCGGCTTCACCGCTTCGAGCGTTTTCTTGATGCCGACCGACTTCTCGAGGATCTGACCGGTGGAGAAGATGTCGCCGACCTGCACGGCGTTGTCGTAGCGGAACTGCCACTTGTCCTTGCCGCACTTCTCCGCGAGCTGATCGATGATCGACTCGAGCCCGAAGTTCGCCTGGTTCGCGCCGAAGCCTCGCATCGCGCCGCACGGCGGGTTGTTGGTGTACGCCGCCGTCGCCTCCACCAACACGTTCTCCACGCGGTACGGCCCGCATGCGTGCCCGCCGGCGCGCTCCAGCACCTTCGCGCCCACGCTCGCGTACGCGCCGGTGTCGCCGACCATCCGCGCCTGGATCGCGAGGATCCTGCCGTCCGCGTCGCAGCCGGCCTTGTAATACATCTTGATCGGGTGCCGCTTCGGGTGGACGCGGATCGACTGCTCGCGCGTCAACGTCACCTTCACCGGCCGCCCCGTGAGCTTCGCGAGGAGCGCCGCGTGCGGCTGCACGGACATGTCCTCCTTGCCGCCGAACGCGCCCCCGTTCGGGACGAGCGCCACCTGGATTTGGTCCGTCGACACGCCGAGGAACGACGCGACCTGCCGCTGGTCGTCGAAGATGCCCTGGCCCTGCGAGTAGAGCTTCAGCGTCCCGTCGTCGTTCGGCACGCACAGCGCGCTCTCCGGCTCGAGGTACCCGTGCTCGATCCGCTGCGTGACGTAGACGCCCTCCGCGATGTGCGCCGCCTCGGCGAACGCCTTGTCCACGTCCCCGCGCGCGATGCGCGAGTGCGACAGCTTGTTCCCGCGGCGATGGACCTTCGGGGCGTCCTCCTCGAGCGCGCGCTCCGCGTCGAGGACCGGCTCGAGCACCTCGTACTCGATCTCGATCGCCGCCGCCGCCTTGCGCGCCGTCCTCAGGTCGTCCGCCGCGACCGCCGCGATGAAGCTCCCCACGCAGTGCGTGACCTCGTCCTCGGCGATGAACCCCGGCCAGTCCGGGACGATCAGCCCGTAGAAGCGCTCGCCCGGGACGTCCTTGTACGTGATGACGCGCTCCACCCCCGGGATCGCGAGCGCCGGCGCGACGTCGATCTTCTTCACGCGCGCGCGGGCGTGATCCGACAGGCGCACCGCTCCGAACAGCAGCCCGTCGGGGTACATGTCGTCGACGTACGGCCGCTCGCCGAGCGCGAGCTCGATGCCCTCGTACCGATCGAGGTTCGTCCCGACCTTCCCCGACGTGTCCGCGGGCGGCATCGCCTCGCCGCGCTTCACCGCCGCGACGAGCTGGATCGCCTCGATGATCCGTTGGTACCCGGTGCAGCGGCAGAGGTGGACGTCGAGCTTCTTGCGCAGCTCGTCGTCCGTCGGGCTCGGGTTGTTGTCGAGGACGTGCTTCGCCCGCAGCACGATGCCCGGGATGCAGAAGCCACACTGCAGGCCGCCGGTGCGCGCGAACGCCTCCCCATACAGACGCTTCTCCTCGTGCGGCACCCCCTCGAGGGTCAGGAGCGACTTGCCCTCGACCTTCTCGGCCGGCATCGCGCACGACACCTGCGGCTTCCCGTCGATCAACACCAGGCAGCACCCGCACTGGCCCTGCGGGGCGCAGCCGTCCTTGAGGGAGATGGTGCGGTCGGGGCCCAGATCCTCGCGCAGCACGTTCAAGAGGGACGACCCGGACGGGACGTCTTTCACGGTGCGCGGCTGGCCGTTGAGCGAGAACGAGAGGGTCATCGAGGAACGACTATCCCACGATCCGAGCTTTGTCGAAGGACGGTCGCCCCTTGGCGGGGCCGTTCAGGCGATGACGCCGGTGCGCTCGAAGAGCAGGCGCTCCTCGACGAAGCGATACAGCGTCCCGTCCACGAGATCGTCGGTGGGCACGAACTGCGCCCCGACATAGTAGGCCTTCTTGGCCGCGTCGTAACGGACGTGGCGGACCCGCGCGGGCACGAGCACGGGCTCCTCGTTCACCGCGGCGACCTCGACCAGGAGCGGGTCTTCCGCGATCGGGGGCTCGAGGGTCTCGATCCAGAACCCCACGCCCGTCGCCGAGACGTTCCCGCGCACCGAGACCACGGTGCGGTCGAAACCGATCCGCAGGGTGTCGATGTCGACGCGCTTCGCGCCGCGGATGATGCTCGGCATGTCGAATCCCCTCCCCGGGTCGTTTGACGACGACCCTGAAGTCGCTGGATCCTTGGAATCGGACGTCGTGGCGCGAAACTTAGTCAGGGCCGTGATCGGCGTATACGCGGGGTTCGCGGTCGGATGCAGTGACCTCGTCACGTTCCCGATCGAGCCGCCGCCGTCCGGGACCGAGACGGTGCTGCTCGCCGTCGAGGGGAGCCCGCCGCGGGTCTTCGGCGGACCGGTTCGCGTGTTCACGCGCGACGTCGACATCCAGGGCGACGAGCTGTTGTTCGTCGGCTACTACGACACGCCGCTCGACGAGCTCGGCGGGATGGCGCAGCCGTCGAACACGGAGCTGGTGCCGCTGATCCTCGCGGACACGGGGACGTCGCTCGACGACTTCATGGAGGGTTGGACGCGCCGCGTCGGTTCGAGCGACGCGTGGCAGCGGACCCAGGAGACGCCGCCCGAATTCAGCGGGGTGTTCCTCGCGACCAAGGAGGAGGGGCCGTGCCGCGAGCTCCTCGGCGGGCCGCTCCGAACCGAGGAAGCCGCCTGCGAGTCCTTCCCGGACGTGCCCGAGCCGCCGATGCTCCCCGAGGATCCGCGGCCGCCGGTGGCGCCCTCGTTCGCGTGTCGGCTCGGTGAGTCGACGCGCGCGTTCGACAGCGGCGTCACCGGGTGCGTCGCGTTCGATCCGCCCGCGCCGACGTGTGACGACGACGCGCGCTTCGACTTCGCGACGGGTGCGTGCGTCGCGGTCGACGCGGCCGCGTGTACCTTCGCGGGGCTCCCGGCCGGCGCGATCCACGTGGACGCGAGCGTCGCGCCGGGGGGCGACGGGTCGGCCGCGAACCCGCACCACGACCTCGCGATCGCGATCGCCGCCGCGACCTCGGGCGACACGATCGCGCTGGCGCCGGGGCGCTACGCGGCCGGGACCTGGGCGCTCCCGGACGGCGTCACGATCGTCGGGCAGTGCGCGCCGAACACGGTCGTGGCGGCGCCGCGGATCACGCTCGCGAGCGGCGCGCTGGAGCGCGTGACGCTGGAGGCCGACACAGTCGAGCTGATCGCGGGCGCGACGTCGACGGTGCGGCAGGCGATCTTGGCGACGCCGCAGTTCGTGGTCGGGGGCGCTCTGGACCTGGCGTCGTCTCGGGTGCGCGGCGGCGGTGCGACCGCGTTGGATCTGGTCCAGGTCGGGGAGACCGGCGAGGCCACGCTGACCGGCGTGACGCTCGGGCCGGCGCACGGCAACACGTTCAACGTGGTCGGCGGGCGCGCGGTCCTCACGGACGTCGCGATGTTCGGCGCCACGACGGTGAGCGAGGCGGGACTCGGGCTCGTCGCGCAGATGGGCGCGGACGTGACGTTGAACTCGGTGACGATCGACGACACGGACCGCCTCGGGATGTTGGTGAGCTCGTCGACCGTCGTGTTCGATCGCGTCGCCGTGCGCGATCGAGGCGTGACGGAGGATGCGGAGGACATCGCCGTCGCCGTCTACGACGGGAGCGGGTTCAGGGGTCGAGACCTCTTCGTCGCGGCGACGCGGCGCCACGGCGTCCTCGTCTCGAACGCGACGGCGCGCGTCGAAGGGCTGATCGTCGAAGATACGGTGCCCTCGACCGCGCCGGGGAGCGACCTGATCGCGGTGGTCGCGATCGACGCGTTCGTCGCGCTC
Source organism: bacterium (assembly GCA_030426505.1). Classification (GTDB taxonomy): domain Bacteria; phylum Myxococcota; class Kuafuiibacteriia; order Kuafuiibacteriales; family Kuafuiibacteriaceae; genus JAUHYN01. The sequence continues at coordinate 8,976 of JAUHYN010000137.1, forward strand.
GACGACGTCCACGTCTACGGGCGGCCCGCGGCGCTCGTGGCGCTGGAGGACGCGCAGCTCGTCGCGTCCGACCTCGTGGTGGAGGGCACGCCGGGGCCGCACGCGTTCTACGGCGTCATCGCGCGCTCGAGGTCTTCGCTCGATCTCGCGCGGGTGATCGTGCGTAACGTTCACAGCGTCGGCGTCGCGGCGGTCGGCGAAGGGACGACCGCTCGGATCGAGGACCTCGTCGTGGACGGCGTCCGCGGCGCGTCCGGTGACTCGGACGGCATCTCGGTGCAGGGCGCGAGCGTGGTGGAGGTGTTCCGCGCGCGCGTGAAGGACGTCGTGGGGCGCGGCGTGAACGTGACCGGCGAAGGCGCGCGACTCACGCTGGAGGACGCCGAGATCTCCGGGGTCCGAAAGCTCGACGACGACAACGCGTACCTCGCAGGTTCCGGGATGATCGCGGGGCCGGAGACGACGTTCACGCTGCGGCGCGCGCACTTGCACGACAACACGTTCCTCGGCCTCCTCGGCTACGCCGCGACCCCGGTGGTGATCGAGGACGTGAGGGTGGAGACGACGACGCTTCGGCGCGGGCTGCACGTCGAGAACGACACGACGCTCTTCGACGAGATCACGACCGAGATTCGGCGCGTCCACGTGAAGACGACGCGGACGGAGGACCCGGAGGGGGTCTCGATCTCGTCGGCGTTCGCGTCGTTCGGGGTCTCGCACATGACGGCGACGATCACGGACATCACGATCGAGGACGCGGAGTACTACGGCGTGCGTCTGGACAGCACGGGGCGCGACGTGTCGCTCGACCGCGTGGACGTCCGCCGCACGCGCGGCACCAGCGTCATCCTCGACAACGGCACGACCGCGGTCATCAAGAACCTGTACGTGACCGAGGGGACGAACGGCTTCATGGGCGCTTCGGCGCTGAACGCGGTGAAGTGTCGGTTGCGCCTCGAGGACTTCCGATTCGAGTCCAACAGGACGATCGGTCTGCAGCTCGAGAAGGAGCAGACGGAGATCTCGGACACGATGCTGGAGCGGGGTGTGATCGTCGACAACGTGATCGCCGTGCAGGTCCCGGTGGTGGAGACGAGCGAGATCCGGGCGGTGCAAGTGTACCTTCAGGACAACGCGCGTACGTTCAACACGCCCTGACGCGCACGGTAGGGACGTGCTAGCGATCGATGCGCGGTGCGTCGAATCTGGACGATCGCGCTGTGGGTCGCGTTGACCACGGCGTGCGAGGAGCGAAAGCCCGAGCTCTTCGGCGTCATCCGCGGCTGCACGCGCCTCACGCCCGATCGCGTCTGCGAGTACACGAGCGGCTCGACCGTCGCGGTGTGGTTCGACGCGTCGACCTCGGCGAAGCTCGAAGTCGAGCTCGACGGCGACGACGTCCCGGCGAAGCTCGTGCCCGCCCTCGACGGCGCGCGCCTCGAGCTACCGCTCCCGGATCGCGCGCGCCGCCTGCAGGCCGACGTCGGCGCGGGCCGCTTCACGTTGCCGCTCGCCTGGGTCGAGACGGCCACCCCCGCGGAGCCCGGCCCGAGGGAGGCGTACCGCCTGCACCAAGCGGGGCTGCGCGCGCTGCGCGCGGGGAAGATCGATCGCGCGCATGAGCTGCTGCTGGAGGCGGAGGCGAAGGCGAAGGCGGTGGGGGATGCGCATCGGTGGCGGGAGGTGGCGTACCCGTTGACGTATGTGGAGGTGATGATGCTTGGAGATCTCGCAGCCGCAGATATGCGACTTCGAGACCTTCCAAGTCCAGCGATCGACGACGGGCGCGCCATGGTCGGAACCGGGTGGGCGCGTGGGCTACTCGCAATTCGCCTCGCTGACCGGCGTGCAGCACATTCCGAGCTTGCCGATGCGGCAAGGTGGGGAGAGCGAATCGACGATCCGGCCGGACGCGACGCGACGAACCAACGTGCCCTCCTTCTTCTCGAGGCAGGCGAAGCCAGGATCGCCGCAAGTCTCTTCGATTCACAGCGCACATCGAGAGAGACGAATCCATGTAGACAAGCGACCAACACGGCTAACGCCGGATGGGCGCGGCTCTCGATCGGCACCACCGAAGAGACGCAGAAGGCTCGAGCGCTGTTCGAAGAGGCGCTGGCCACATACTCGAAGGCGTGTCCAAGTCCACCGAGCCGAAACAACCAACGAATAAATCTCGCCCTGGCGAGCCTCGAACTCGATGACGTCGATGGCGCCCGCTCGTACTCGCTCAAATCGCATTCGCCAGCACCGACTACGGCGCTGCCGCATCACAGTTCGAGCACCTCACTGCGATGGCAGACCGTGCTCGGTTCGATTCGCTCACCTGGCGCTCACATCTGGGCGCCGGTCGGGCACATGCCGCGGCAGGAGATCGCACGAAAGCACTCCGACATTTCAAGGCCGCAGAGGACGTCCTGGACCGAGAAACGCGGATTGTTCCTGTTCACGAGTCCCGCTTCGCCTGGCTGGGTTCGAAGGAACAGAGTTCCTTTGAACTGATCGAGCTCTTGTTGGCCGAAGGGCGGATCGGCGAGGCGTTCGCAGCCGCACGCCGGGCGCGAAGGCGGGGCTTCATCGGCCTCGCTACGGCCATAGAACTGGGAGAGGTCCGAAACGCCCCCGGGTCTAAGTGGAGCGCACGCATCGCCGCCTTCGAACGAGCCCGACGCGCACTCTCCGAATATCGGTCACAGACGGCTTGGGCCGCCTCGGCGGAAGAGACACCACGCATCACCGCGAAGGAGAGCGCTCTCATCAACGAGGTCGATCGACGGGCCGACGAGGCTTTGCTACTGCTCCGTCCGCGCAGCCGTGCTTGGCAGGATACTCCCCCGCCGTCGGGGACCGTGATCGCAATGCCGAGCCAGACATCGGATGGCAGTCAGACATTCGTACAAACGCACGATCGAGTCGTCGTACATGCAC
>JAUHYN010000138.1 GCA_030426505.1 bacterium
CGGTGCCCCCGGACGTCGGTCGCGGCCCGATGGCGCTGCTGACGTCCGAGCACGACGCCGCGACGTTCGGCTCGATGCTGGAGTCGGGCACGCCGTCGCCGGGCGACGCCGCCGAGAGGACGGTCGTCGCGACGACGCCGTTCGACTTCGAGCCCGACCCCGGCCCGGCCGCGCTGGAGAACGTCCCGGTCGTGAAGACCGCGCCCAAGGTCGGGACCTCGCCCGTCCCGGCGTTCGGGGACTGGGGCTCGGTCCTCGAGCAGGAGGTCACGGGGATCAACAAGGTGCCCGAGATCGCGGAGGCCGCCGCCGCGGAGTTCGCGAAGCCTCAGGTCTCCGCGCTCCCGTCGCCCACGCCGGCGCCTTCGTCGGGGCCACCGTCCTCGGGCGGGCTCCGGCTCCCCACGCCGGGGCAGGACCCGTCGGGCCCGACCGTCCCGTCGCCGCCGGTGCTGGACGACAGCCCGTTCGAAGGGCTCGGCGACGACGACGAGCCCGCGCCGCGCCCTCGCGGTCCGCGCGGCGCCGCGCCCGCGGTGATCATCGAGGACGGCACGCCGATGATGACGTGGGTGATGATCGCGATCGCGGTCGTCGCGTTGCTCGGGCTCGGCCTCGCGATCGCGTCGCGCCTCGGCGCGTCCACCGACGAAGACCTGCCGCCGCTCGCCGTCGCCGACGCCGGCGTCGAGCCGACCGCCGACGCGGGCACGACCATCGCGGTCACGCCGCCGCCCACCGCGCCGCCGCCCACGACGACGCCGCCCCCTGAGGTCGCGCCGCCGGTGAAGGCGAAGGGCTACCTCACGGTGATGAGCAACCCGTCGGGCGCGTCGGTGGAGTTGGACAGTGGGTTCGTGGGGACGACGCCGCTCGTGCTCCCGCACGAGTTCGAGACGCGGATGTACACGATTCGGATCCTCGCCGACGGCCACGAGCCGTGGGAGCGACGCCTGATGCCGGACCAGCGTCGCTCGATCAACGTCGTCGCGACGCTCGCGCCGAAGTGACTACTCGGGTCGCTTGCCGCGCGGCTTCGGCGGCGTCTTCAGCGCCTTGATCTTCAGCTTGCGCGCGAGCGAGCTGTACTTGCCGCGCGCGTCCTTGAGGTCGACCGCGAGCCAACCGGTGCCGCGCTTGAGCAGCTCCCAGTCGCGCTGCGGCGGCGTCTCTTCGAGGTCCTCCTCCGGGCGCGAGCCGAGCTCGGCCTCGGTCTCCTCGGTGGAGCCCGTCTGCTCGGTGATGTCGTTGCCGAGCTTCGTCAGCGCGTCCTCGCACTGCTTGATCGACGCGCGCAGCTTCTCGAGCTCCGGCGCGTTCTTGCCGAGCTCTTCCGGCAAGAGCGCGATGACGCGGTCGACGCTGCGCTTCGCCGCGGACAGGGTGCGGTCGAGCTCCGCGACGGTGTCCTTCGTGATCTTCGGATCGAACTCCTTCGCGGTGAGCGCGCCGTACAGAATGTTCAGCTCGCCCTGCGCGTACACGAGCAGCGCGCCGGCCTGCGCGTAGTACAGGTCGTACGCCTCGGCGCGCGCCTCGGTGCTCACCGCGCCCAGCGCGAAGGTGAATGCCAGGATGGATGCCAACTTCTTCATGGTGGTTCGAGTCCTCTCGTCGCTCAGCTGTTGTGGCGGACGTGCATGATGTCGCCGTCCTTCACGATGTATTCCTTGCCCTCGAGGCGGAGCTTGCCGGCCTCTTTGACCTTGGCTTCGCTCCCGAGTGCGATGAAGTCGTCGTACGCGGTGACCTCCGCGCGGATGAAGCCGCGCTCGAGATCCGAGTGGATCTTCCCGGCGGCGGCGCGCGCGTTCGTGCCGCGGTGGATCGTCCACGCGCGGACCTCGTCCTCACCGGTCGTGAGGAAGCTGATGAGGTCGAGCAAGTTGTACGCGGCGGAGATGAAGCGCGTGCGCATCGGCTCCGACAGGCCGTAGTCCGCGAGGAACGCGGCCTGGTCGTCCGGCTCCATCGCCATGATCTCCGCTTCCATCGTCGCGCACATCGAGATCAGGTCGACCTCGCGCTCCTTCGCAGCTGCGACAACGTCGGCGGGCGGCTCGTTCCCGATGTCGTCCTCGCCTTGGTTCAACACACACAACACCGGCTTCATGCTGAGGAAGCCGAACCCGGACATCGTGTTCAGCTCTTCCGCCGCGAACGTGTGACGTCTCAGCGCCTGCCCTTCTTCAAGGATCGTGAGCAGCTTCTCCATGAGCTCGAGCTCGGGGCCGCGCTTCTCCTTCTTGAGCCGCTCGATGCGCTTCTCGACCTGGACGTTGTCCAGCGCGTCGGCCTCGCGGATGAGCGACACGAGCGCGGGGTCGAGGCCGGTGCCGCTGCCGCGGTCCGCGTCTTCCTGACCGGCGACGTCGACGAACTGGATCTCCGCCCGCGTCGTCTTCTTCGGCTGGTAGATCTCGGTCAGCTTGTCGATCCGCGCGTCGGGCACCTGGATGCGCCCGAGGTTGGACGACCCCTTCTTCCCGAAACCGGTCTCTGCCGATTGGCCCGTGAGGGCATTGAACACCGTGGTCTTGCCGGAGCCACGAAACCCGACGAGCGCGACCTTCACGGAGGCGTCGATAGTCGGAACATCCGCTTTGCGCAACGCGCTTTTGACCGTTGTGCTACCCGCCCGAGGATGCGTATTTCCGCGTTCGCCGTCGCCGGCGTCCTCACCCTCGCCGCCGCTCCGGCCCTCGCGGGCTGGTCCGCCAAGCAGACCCACACGATGGGCGACAAGGGGGGCAAGCAGGTCTCCGAGATGAGCTACGGGCACCACAAGCTGCGCGTGGACAACCCCGACAAGACCACGATCGTGATCGACCTCCTCTCGGGGGACTTCACGATGATCGACCACGACAAGAAGACCTACGCCTCGGTCACGCTCGACGAGCTCGTGAAGATGCAGAACGAGATGATCGCGCAGATGAAGGCGCAGCTGCCGAACATGCCGCCGAACGTCCGCGAGACGATCGAGAAGCAGCTCGAGAAGCAGGAGAAGGCGCGCACTGCGGATCTGTCGGTGAAGAAGACCGGCAAGAAGGACAAGGTCGCGGGCAACGCGTGCGAGGTCTACACGTGGGACGGCCCCGAGGGCGACGTCGAGGCGTGCATGGCCAAGAAGACCGCGGTCGACGTCACCTCGTTCCGCGACGACGCGAAGAAGCTCGCCGCCAAGCTGAAGAAGGCCGGCGTCGGCGCGGGCGCCGCGTCGATGGTGCTGCTGCAGGTCGCCGACCACGGCTTCCCGCTCCGCACGAAGCGAACGATGAAGCTCGGCCCGCAGAGCATCGAGTCGACCACCGAGGTCCAGTCCATGAAGAAGGACGACGCCCCGAAGGCGAACTTCGACGCGCCGAAGGGCTACAAGGAGATGGGCTTCAAAGAGATGATGATGCAGGGCGCCGCGTCCGGCGGCCCGCCGCGTCGTTGACCGGAGTCTTCGCGGCCGCCGCATCGAGCGCCGCGAAGATCACCCGCGCCGTCTCGAGGTCGCCCAACGAGAGCGCCTCGCCGAGCGCCGTCTTCCCGTCTTCGCTGATCGCGCGGACGTCGGCGCCCATACTCACCAACAGCATCGCGATCTTCGGAGAGCGCCCCGCGGCGCTCATCAGCGGCGTGTAGCCTTCGTCGCTGCGACCGTCGAGCGGCGCGCCGAACGCGATGAGCGTCGCGACGATCGCGACGGAGTCGAGCGTGGCCGCGACGTCGAGCGCGTTCGCACCGTTGTCGTCGGCCTGGCTGGGATCGGCGCCCGCGCAGAGGAGCTCGAAGACGATCGACTCGTCTTGCTGGATCACGGCGCGGTGCAGCGGCAGCACGCCCTCGCGTGGATCGGGCCCGAAGGAGGCGCCCCTCCTCAGTGCGCGCTCGACGTCCGGGAGTTCGCCGCGCTCGATCGCGTCGGCGAGCTCGCAGTCGACGAGTGTGATGATCTCACCCGGCACTTTCATCACGTCTACCGTGGCAGCCTCGACGCCGGCTCAACAACTGTTCGGCGGAACAGGCGTCTGCAGGCGAAGACTGACGAGGAGGGCGGGCTACACGGGAAGAGCGCGCGTGGAGCGCGGGCTCAGGATGCGGCGGCGTCGACGATGCGACCAATCACCGCATCCAACGCGCGCGCGCGCGCGGCGTCGACGATGCGCTGGATCTCCCGAGGGAGGATGTAGATGAACACCTCGGTCTCATCGTCGGTCGACGCGGACTCCTGCGTGATCTCCGAGGCCGGGACCTTCAACGCCAGCACGCCGCCCTGTCGAATCTGGGAGAGTGCGGTCTCGAGCTCTTCCACGGGTTGACCGATCGTCAACGTGACTTGCGAAAACTTCTCGCGGTTGGCGAGGAAGATCTCCTCCGGATCGAGGAGGCCCATGTCGAGCGCGCGGACGGGGAACGGGCTCGCGAACCCGAGCGCCTTGCGCTCCTCCGGGATCGGCTCTTCCGCCTCTTGGTAGCCCACGAGCTCCGCGTAGAGACGCGACGCGTCCTCGGTCGCCCCGCACGCGGCGGAGAGCGCGCGGCCCAGCTCGAGCATGTGCGACAGCGACGCGGCGCCATCGGCCGCCCGGATGCGCTGCGCCGCGGAGGTCACGGCTTCGTCCTCCAGCGCCGCGCGGAACGCGGCGCGAGGATCCTTCGGTGCGTCACTCATCGTTGGTAGACCTGCTGATAGAGGTGGCCGCTCCCGCGCGCGGGCAGCACGCGGATCCCGACGAGGTCGACTTCGAGGCCGCGCAGCGGCTTGTCGCCCTTTCTGGCTTTCTGCCAGGGACCCTTGGGCCGAACCAGCAACTCGAGGCGGACCATGCCACGCTCCAACCTCCGGCGGAAGGCAAACTCGGCCTCGCCCTTCGGGAGCTCCACCCACAGGGGGATGTTCTTCATCACAGGGAGCCCGTCGGCGTTGAGGCGTCGGGGCTTTCCGACCGTCAGCGCCACGTCGCGCTCCGGGAAGAGCGGCGTGAGGTGCAGGCGAAACGCCTTCTTGCGGCCGTCCCAACCCGCGAACGCGAGCTGGTCGCGCACGTCGTCGCGCACGATCTTGATCAGCTCGCCGTCGCGCTCCTTCTGCACGGCGCGCACCTTCTCGAGGCAGCCCTTCTGGTCGAAGTCGGGCGCGTCGTGGTCGCAGTCGCCGAGGTACGCCTCGAGGTAGCGCCCGAGGTTGTTGACCGGGGTCGCCTTGGTCGCGAGCGCTTCGTAGCTCTCGGCGGCCGGAGCGAGGAGCAACAACAACAGTCCAGCGGTCATCGCTGGGACCATAACACCAACGCGGGCCGCCGGCTCCGGGGACCGCGCACGGCGGCATTGCGGCCCGGGTTCGACGCATGGGTGCGCCGGATGTACCGGCCGATCCTCTTCGCGATGATCGGCGCGGACGCACCCGAGGAAGGTCGCGTGGTGCAAAGGCGTCGACGCGGCCTCCGGCCTGAGCCGCGATCGAGGGCGTCCGTTCTTCGGCGCGTCGCGGTCGGCGACGGTGGATCGCGATCGCGTACACGAGTCGACGGCGACCACGTCGCGGTGAAGACATCGAAGATCGCGCGACGGATCGTCGACGATCCGATCGAGCGCACGGCGTCGTCGTGCAGCACCGTCGACGAGCTCGCGTCTGCGCGTCGTCGATTCGACGATCTGTACCTGCAACATCATTCGCGCGCGCAGACGTGAAGCGTGACGCAGGTCTCGCGCTTCGCATTCGGCGACGCGATCTTTTTTTCGCGCGCGCGCGAGGTGTTCCTCGTTGCGCGTCGCAACTCGAGTCGAGCGCCGACGCAACGCCGCGACGTTGGTAACGAAGACGTGCGCGACGCGATCGAAACAACGCCGACACACTGGTTGGTACGAGCGCCGATACACGGCCGCAGCGCGCGCGCAATGCAGTCGACTCGCGTCGATCGACCTGAGATTTCGGTTTCTGTGTTCGCTCAGAACACGAACCACCACCAAGGAGGGTGACTCACGTGAAGTTTCATTCATGGACCGCGCTCGTCGGCGCGACCGCGTTGATCACGAGCGCAGCGGTGGCCGCGCCGAAGCCACACACTACGAAGCTCCAGAACGTCGAGCGACTGCCGAAGCCGCTCGTCGTCCAGAAGAAGGACGTCGCCAAGACGCGCCCGGCGATGACGATGCGCGCGAAGAACCGCGAGACGATGCAGATCGTCGTCCGGTTGAAGACCCCGTCGATCGCGGCGCGCGCCGCCAACAACGAGAAGTTCGACACCCGCGGCGCGATGAACGCGCTCCGCGCGGAGCAGAAGGCGTTCACCAAGCACTGCACCTCCATGTCGAACGCAGTGCGCGTGCTCGGCGCCGTGCAGCTCGTGTCGAACTCCGTCTTCCTCGAGCTCCCGCCGAACCTCGTCGAAGAGATCGCGTCGGACCCGCGCGTCGAACGCGTCGCGCCCGTCGGTAACTACGATCTCGATCTCTCGGAGACCGTCCCGTACATCGGCTCGACCGTCGTCCAAGCGGCCGGCTTCGACGGCAGCGGCGTGCGCGTCGCCGTCCTCGACAGCGGCGTCGACTACCTGCACGCGAACCTCGGCGGCAGCGGCGATCCCGCCGACTACGCGGCGAACGATCCGAACGTCATCGAGACCGCGTCGTTCCCCACCGCGAAGGTCGTCGGTGGCTTCGACTTCGTCGGCGGCACGTGGCCGGACGGCCCGCTCGCGCCCGACCCGGATCCGCTCGACGGCGACGGCCACGGCACGCACGTCGCGGACATCATCGGCGGTCAGAACGGCGTCGCGCCCGGCGCCTCGATCTACGCGGTGCAGGTCTGCTCGTCGGTCTCGCCGAGCTGCTCCGGCGTCGCGTTGATCCAAGGCATGGAGTTCGCGGTCGACCCGAACGGCGACGGCGATCCCTCCGACCACGTCGACATCGTCAACATGTCGCTCGGCTCCTCGTGGGGCCAGCCCTTCGACGACGACCTCGTCCTCGCCGTGAACAACGCGAGCGCGTTCGGCGTCTTCACCGTCGCTTCCGCCGGTAACAGCGCCGAGAACCCGTACGCGACCGGCACGCCCGCCGCCGCCGCCACCGCGCTGTCCGTCGCGCAGACGCAAGTGCCGTCCGCCGAGCTCAACTTCATGACGATCGACCAGCCCGCGGCCGCGGCCGGCGATTACCTCGCGGTGTTCCAGCCCTGGTCCGCGCCGCAGACGAGCGTCATCAGCGGCCCGGTCACCTACGGCGACGGCGCGGGCGGCAATCTCGACGGCTGCGCGCCCTTCGCGCCCGGCAGCCTCAGCGGCATCGTGATGGTCGACCGCGGCGCGTGCGCGTTCTCCATCAAGATCGACAACATCCAGAACGGCGGCGGCGCCCTCGGCATCATCGGCCTCATCACGCCCGACGAGCCCTTCGGCGGCGCCTTCGGCGGCGGCGGCCCGTTCACGATCGCCGGCTACATGATCCGTCAGGCCGACGCCGACATCATCCGCGCGGGCGGCGCCGTCGCGACGTTCGATCCCGCGAACGTCCTCCCGCTCGTCGGCTCGATGGTCTCGTCGTCCTCGCGCGGCCCGCGCAACGGCGACAACCTCCTCAAGCCCGAGATCGGCGCGCCCGGCGCGTCCGTCTCCGCCGAGGTCGGCACCGGCACCGGCATGACGCCGTTCGGCGGCACCTCCGGCGCGGCCCCGATGGTCTCCGGCGCCGCCGCGCTCCTCGCGGAGGTCCACGGCGTGCTCCTCGACAACGTCGAGCCGCACAAGAAGTCGCTGATCGTCAAAGCGCTCCTGATGAACAACGCCGAGCGCAACATCAACCGCGACGCCACCGGCGCGCTCGCGGAGGTCTCGCGCATCGGCGCCGGCGAGGTCCGCGTCGACGACGCGTTCGCCGCCGACATCCTGGTGTGGAGCGTCGACGATCAGGTCCCGTCGCTGTCGCTCGGCTTCTTCGACGCCGACAAGAACGTCACCACGATCACCAAGCGCGTCGTCGTCTACAACATGTCCCCGCTGCCGCGTCGGTTCGACCTCTCATCGACCTTCCGCTTCGCGAACGACGAGGCCCTCGGGGCGCTCGACATCCGTCACCCCGCACGCGTGCGCCTCGCCGCGTACGGGTCGCGCGAGTTCAACGTCCGCTTCCGCATCCGCGGTGACCTCTTGAACCCGAACGGGATGAGCTCGGGCGCGTCCGGCAACGACCCGTCGGCGCTCACGCTCAACGAACTCGACGGCTACCTCGTCCTCGACGACGGCAACGGCGACCAGGCGGCCCTCCCCTGGCACGTCCTCCCGCGGCGCGCCGCCGACGTCCGCCCGAACAAGGACGAGCTCCAGTTCGGCGGCAACGGCGAAGCGCGCATTCGCCTCCGCAACCGCGGCACGGGTGACGCGCAGAACGAGGCGTTCGATCTGATCGCGGTCAGCCCGAACCTCCCCGAGGGCCCGGAGGGCGGCCAGGCGCCGACCCCGGACCTGCGCGCGGTCGGCGTGAACACCACGCCCGTCCCGGCGGGCTTCTGCTCGAGCACGGACTCGTTCCTGTGGCGCTTCGCGTTCAACACACACGAGCGTCAGACGCACCTGCTTCCCGTCGGCTTCTCCGTCCTCGTCGACACCGATCAGGACGGCACCGACGACTTCGAGATCTTCAACCTCGATCTCGCGTTCGTTCAGACGGGCGGCCTCGGCGGCCAAGAAGTCACGTGGGTCGAGAACCTCGCGACGGGTGACCTGTCCGCGTTCTTCTTCGCCGAGCACGCGACGAACACTGCGAACACCGTGCTCACGATCTGCGCCGAGCAGATCGGCCTGTCCGGCGCGGCGCTCGGGACGACCTCAGTCGACGTCGAGCTGTCCACGTTCGACTTCTACTTCGGCGGCCCGGCGGACGCGGTCACCGGCGGGACGCTCGTCCCGGGCGGCGAGCGCTACGCGGTCGACGTGCCGGCGGTGATCGCGCCGAACGGCAACGAGCGCATGACGGTCACGCAGACGGCGGGCACGTCGAACGCGTTGGGCGTGCTGTTGTTCACGAACTCGGACTTCGGAGCGGGCGCCACCGGCGGCGCGACGCAGGCGTCCGAGGCGTTGATCTTCCGGCCCTGAGTTACGGACCGAGGCGGGCCTCGCGAGGCCCGCCTCACTTCATCATCGCGCGGATCCGCGCGGGGGCCTCCATCAGATTCGAAGACACCCACCCGGCCGTCGTCGCGATCGGCTCGGCCGCCACGACCAAACCCAACATCGCCGCGGCGACCGGCAACCAACGCCGCACGCGATCGCGCCGCTGCACGCGCGCCATCACGCGCGCCGGGAAGGCGTCGTCGAACTCCGGCTCACCGCTTCGAAGCAGCGCTTCGATCGCTCGATCGTCCATCATCGTATCGCTCCTGGATGCGCGCGCGTCCGCGCGTGATGTGTGATTTGACCGTCCCCAACGGGACCTCCATGACCTCGCTCGCTTCGCGGTGCGTGAGCCCGTAGACGAAGCACAACACCATCGCGGTGCGCACGTCCTCGGGGAGCTCCGCGAGGATCCGCTCCGAGTCGACGCGCCCCGTGACCGGCAGTGTCACCACCTCCGGCGCGGCGATCGCCTCGCTCAGCCGCTCGTCGCGCGCCGCCTTGCGGTGCGCCATGCGAAACGTGTTGTACGCGATCTTCATCAGCCACGCCGCGAAGCGCCCGCGCGCGTCGAACGTGGCGATGCGTTCCCACGCACGGAGGAACGTGTCCTGCGCGAGGTCGTCGGCGCGCGCGTCGTCTCGCGTGAGGTGCCGCAGCCACCCGCGGACCTTCGCGTGGTGCCGATGAACGAGCGCCTCGAACGCGCGGGCGTCCTGGAGCGCGACGACGCGCGCGACCAGCTCTTCGTCCGACGGCGACAACGAACCAGGCTACGCTTCTCGCGCGAGTTGCCACAGCCCGAGATACGCGGCGCCGATCAACAGCGGCAGCGCCGAGGTCGCGATCGCGGGGCGCACCGCGGCCGGCTCGCCCTGCACGAGGCCCGCGATCGCGATCGCGCCGCCGATCGCCGCCCAGAACAGGCCGCGCCGGAGATCTTGTTGCGGCCTCGGCCCGCCGCCGTTGAGCGACTCGATCACCTCAGGGCTCAGCTCGGAGCCCTTCTCGAGCGCGAGCCGGTAGGTCGCCTGGACCTCTTTCTTGAGGCGGAAGCGGAGGACGAGGTGCAGCGACAGCGCTGCACCCGCGACGAGGAACAGCACGATGGGGATCAACAGCGCGAGGACTTCTTCCACGCGATCATGATGCGCGGCGCGCGGATTCGGATGCAGGCGGGGTGTCTTTTCTCGAGCGGGGCGCGCTTCACGCGTCGCGCGGCGTGTTCGCCTCGAGCAGGTAGACGTGCTTTTCGCCGGTGAAGTCCGACAGGACGTGGTCCTTGTCGAGCGCGGCGCGGTGCGAGGCCTGGAAGCACCGCAGGGTGCCTTGCCCACCGCGCCAGTCGGAGACGTCGCGGATGATGCGGCAGTGGCCGCCGTCGGCGCCGCCGCCCGAGCCGTGGTCGACGATCAACAGCTGACCCGGCTTGGCCTGGTCGAGGAGCGCGGCGACCTGCGTGCGGCGCTCGTCGGGCGAGAGCTGATCGAGGTTTCGCACCTGCGCCTTCAGATCGAGCTCGACGTGGTCGCGTGCGTTCCGGCCCTGGATCGCCTTCGTGTAGCGGTATAGCTCGGCCGCGATCGGGTACGCGCCGCTCGGGTAGCGCGGCGGCTCGAACCCCGCGAGGTAGAGCGCGGTGCAGACGGCGAGGTTGCACTTCCAGCCGCTGCCGTTCATCGGGACGTCGGTGTAGCGGCCGCTCGCGTCCGAGACCGCGTTCGACTCCGACCACTGCGGGTGCTGCGGATCGCGGCAACGCCAGTCCGTCTGCGTGCCGTACAGGCGACCGTCGTGCTTCAGCAGGTGGTCACACGCCGCGAGGACGGACTGAAGGCTCGGCGCCATCGACGAGACCTCGTCGATCAACAGCTTCGGGACCGCGGTCCGACGGAGCATCGTGTCGAGGAGCTTCGCGGTCGCCTGATTCACTTCGCCGTTCGGCTGGATGCCCTGCGCCGCGCCGAAGCGCGCCTGGAACTTCTCGACCGCCTTCGAAGTCTCGCCGCCGAAGTCGCCGTCCGCGCCGAAGTTCGGCAGCGCGATGTCGGGCGCGCCGAGGCGGTTCGCGAGCGCCATCAGGCCGCGTTGGACCGCGACGACCGACGCCTTGCGATTGCTCTGTCCGCGCGCGAGCGTCGCGCGCCCAGCGAGGACGTCGCCGGCGTCCGACAGGTCCTTGGCCGGCTCCGAGAAGCGGAGCTCGACGCCGTTCTCGCGACCGAGGCGGACGAGGTCGTCGCCCGCGCCCGCTTCGAGCGTGTCGACGAACTGCGCGCCAGCGAGCTTCGACAGGTCCGCCGCGCGCGTGCGGCCGCGGCCGATGTCGGCGTTCAGCGCCCCGACTTCGGCGCGCTCGACGCGGCCGTCCCCGAGGACCTTCTTCATCGCGGATGAGATGGGCATTTGGACCTTCCTGCCCCGGGCCCCTGCGCGTGCAAGGTCTCCTGAGCGCTGGGTCCGGTATCGGGTACACACCCAGAAAGGTTGCGTCAGATGCGATCAGCGCAGCGTAAACGCAAGGCTCTCGGTCGCGACGGGGAGGCGCTCGGAGGTGAGGCGGAGCATCTCGTAGATCTTCGCCTGGAGGTTCACTTCCGCTGTGGCGAGCGCGAGCTCGCTCGCGAAGAGCTGTTCCCGCGCCAGCTGCGTATCGATTTGCGTGGCGACGCCGAGCTCGAACGCTGCGTCGGTGAGCTCCAGGTTCTCCTCCGCGAGTTCGCGGTCGGCTTGGGCGGACTCCACGTCCCGATGCAGCTGCGCGATCTCAAGCGCGGTGGCGTCGAT
>JAUHYN010001301.1 GCA_030426505.1 bacterium
CGCCGTGCCCGACCAGCTCGTGGACGACGTTCTTGATGAGGTACACGACCATCCCGATCGCGAGGACCGTCCACAGGTCGTGCCCCGTCCGCTGCGTCGTCGCCGCCCGAGTCGCCATGGACGCGGAACACTACAACGACCCGTCCTCCTCTCGCGAAGATTGATAGGCTGAGGCCGTGCGATTCCCGCCCGCTCTCTCCATCCTGGTCCTGGCGTCCTGCTCGGGGGGCGGCGACACGCAGACCACGACCGTCGTCGGTGGCCTCTACTTGCAGACTCCGGCGATCGCGATCTCGGGCGTGATCGACTCGCCCGAGATCGTCGTCGTCACGGCGTGGGTGAGCGCGCGCGACGCCGCAGCGCCGTCCGAGCTGACGCCGATCGACGGCGCGGACGCGCGCGTGCAGATCGACGACAGCGCCGTCGCCCTCGGGGCCGTCGCAACCGGAGCGTACGGGGCGACCTCCGCCGAGGTGTCCGAGCTCGTGTATCGGCCGGGCACGACCTATGCGTTCGTCGCCGAGACCAACGGGGTGCGTCGGGGCGTCGCCGTGGACGCCGCGCCCGAGCAGCTGGTCGCCGCCGCCGTGACCCTCGCTCCGCAACCGACGGCGGCCCACCCGGCGGTCCCCGAGGCGCTGCTCCACCCGGCGAACACGGCGCTGTCCTTGACGTTCCCCGCCCAGTACGGCGCCTACGCCTTCGTGTCCGTGTACTACGCGGACCCCGCGACGTCGGACGCCCCCGTGCTCGTGTTCTCCGACCGCCCCGGCACGGCGCGCGCGTTCGAAGCGGCGGTCGCGAGCTCGAGGGGCCGCACCGTCGAAGTCCCGGCGAGGGTCTTCGGGAGCGATGGGATCTACATCGTGTTCGTGTCGGCGATGAAGCTCGGCACCGACCGGTTCCCCAATACGGACGAGGCGTCGGCGATCCTGGTCGGCTCGAGCGCAGCGATCGCGATCGGCGTCGACTCGTGAGCGGACCGGTCTCGGTCGCCGTCTTCGATCTCGACGGCACGCTGATCGACAGTCACCGCGACATCGCGGCGGCGCTCGACGAAGTCCTCGTCGACGTGGGCGCCGAACCGCTCGGCCCCGAAGTGATCCGCACGATGATCGGCGGCGGCGCGAAGGTGCTGATCCAGCGGGCGCTCGGAGATCGCGTGGACGCGCTCTTCGCGTCCGCGCACGCGCGCTTCTACGACGTCTACCGCCGCCGCCTGCTGGAGACGACGCGGCTGTACGACGGTGTCGAAGCCATGCTGGCGACGCTCGCCGAGCGGGGCGTGGTGTGTGCGATCGCGACGAACAAGCCGGCCGCGTTCACCGCGCCGATCGTCGAGGCGCTCGAGCTCGAGCTCCCGTGGGCGAGCGCGGACGAGGTCCCGGACAAGAAGCCGGACCCCGCGGTCGTGCGGCTCGCGCTCGAACGCGCGGGCGCGCCCGACGTCCCCGCGGCGCACGTCGGCTACGTCGGCGACATGCCGATCGATCGGGAGACCGCGGCGCGGTGCGGCGCGCGGTTCTTCGGGGTCGGTTGGGGATTCGATCCCGCGGGCCTCGAGGGCGCAGCGGAGACGGTCGCCTCACTCACCGACCGTCTCCTCGGGCGCAGAGCACCCGAGGAGACCATCGACAAATGAAAATCTGCTGTTGGGAGCAAAAGAAGGCTGGACAAGCACCAAGCATCGAGGAAGGGGGGATTCCCGTCAGCCCGAATGCTTGCCCACACCCGGTTTCCGCGCCTCCGACCCGATCACAAGCAGTGGGGGGAACACACCTGTGACTTGATCGTCGGCACCCACCCCTAGAGCAACACGAGTGCCAACTCTGGAAGCGTCAAAACACTCGGTTTTCCTGTCCCCTCGCCCGATTTCGTGGTGATTGCACCCCGATATCGCGCGGTTTTTTGACCCCAATGAGGGTCGGCCCCTTGAATTAGTGGGGAGATCGCGGGGATACGGCGTGGTCTTTTCACCCCGTTCGCGCCATGATCTCAGGAGAGACCATGATCAACGTCCTCATCGCCGACGACGACAAGACGAATCTGTACCTCCTCAAGATCTTCTGCCGGGACCGGCAGGACATTCGCCTCGACTTCGCGAGCAACGGACAGGAGGCGCTGGACCGCGTCCAGGCCGGCGAGGTCGACATCCTCATCACCGACCTGAGGATGCCGGTCCTCTCCGGCGACGAGCTCCTCACGACCGTGAAGCGGGAGTTCCCGTACATCCCGGTCATCATCATGACCGGCTACGGCTCCATCGAGGGCGCGGTCGACTACCTGCAGCGCGGCGCGGACGACTACCTCACCAAGCCGCTCACGAAGGAGGTCTTCATCCACCGCCTCGAGCGCGTGATGGAGCAGG